>CAVCDC010000062.1:0-15963 GCA_963600865.1 Firmicutes bacterium CAG:103 | reverse complement strand
CGCTACCAGACCTACGTTCGCAAGAGCCAGGAAGACTGGAGCGAGGAGATCTAATCCGACAATTGTATGAATCAGAACGGGCAAAGGCTATGATGAAGCCTTTGCCCGCAAGATAGATAAAAAAAGACAGGTGGCTACCTTATTAAAGAGGTAAACCACCTGTCTTTTTTCTTTTTGGTTATAAATACTCAGAAAAGCTCTACTTTCCCGAAGCCAATATACCTATCTGTAACTGTTACCAACTGTTACCGCATCATATAATACCTATCAGATAACTATGATACCTATCTGTAACTGTCACAAACTGTCACAGAAAATATATGATGACAAACTGAAACTGTCATTAACTGTCATTGGGCCATACGATTAGCCTTATGCATAAGCATCAATGAATCAATTCGCCATTATCAATTTTTCAAAGTCATCACATAGTTCAGTCATTTTATGGTAGAGCAGATTGCAGCCTTTGCTTGTAAGTTCCTCATCGGGGAGAGGTCCTGAGTTGACGGCAACAGTGAATATGTTGGCTGCAACACCAGCGCTGACACCTAATGGAGCATTCTCTACCACGATGCCCTCGTATGGTTTTAAGTTTCCAGCCTTTTCCAACCCCATGAGGTAAGGGTCAGGATAGGGTTTACCGCGTTTGACATCATAAGCAGTCACGATATGCTCTTCATCTACGAATTCTCCGAAGTCATCCAAAAGTCGGAGGATCAAGGGTCTCTGTCCACTGCCTGTCACAACTCCTATCTGCATACCAGCCCCCTTTATTTTCTGCATGATTTCTTTGACACCAGGGAAAATGGCAGCTGTTGGCATAGAGTGGAAAATCTCAGTCTTGACGTCGTACATCTTCTGAGCCTCATCAAGCGAGATGTCGATGCCTTTCTGCTTCTTCACCATTGCCTTGATCGTGTCAATACCCCTGGCGCCCTCTGTGGCATAAGCATCAGCCGAAGTCATATTGATGCCAAACTGCTTCATTGACTCAACCCAAGCCACGGCATGGTTGGGCATACTGTCGTACAGCACGCCATCCATATCAAAAAGCACGGCTTTGGGGCGGAATCCCCCAAAGCCGTGAGACTTTAAATATTGAAATATTTGTTCGTTCATAACTGAATTTCAGGAGTTAACGACTTAACTACTTAACTCCAAAAATGATTACTTCTCGTTAGCCAAACGCTCCTGGATAGCCTTGCTGTCAGCCTCATAGCCAGGTTTGTTGAGCAAAGCGAACATATTCTTCTTGTAAGCCTCAACACCAGGCTGGTTGAATGGGTTCACCTCCTCCAACAAACCGCTGATACCGCAAGCCTTCTCGAAGAAGTAAATCAACTGACCGAGATAGTATGCGCTCAACTCAGGAACGCTCACCAAGATGTTAGGCACACCACCGTCGACGTGAGCCAAGCGAGTACCAAGTTCAGCCATCTTGTTCACCTCGTCCACGCGCTTGCCCTCCAAGAAGTTCAAGCCATCGAGGTTCTCGTCATCGTGAGGGAAGAGGAGTTTCTCGTTAGGAGTCTCCACGCTGATCACAGTCTCGAAGATAGAGCGCTCGCCCTGCTGAATCCACTGACCCATAGAGTGTAGGTCGGTGGTGAAGTCGCAGGCTGCAGGGAAGATACCCTTGTTGTCCTTACCCTCACTCTCACCATAGAGCTGCTTCCACCACTCAGCAAAGTAGTGCAGCTTAGGCTGGAAGTTGGCTATGATTTCGATCTTCTTGTTAGCCTGGGTATAGAGTGCCTGACGGGTGGCAGCATAGATGGCAGCAGGATTCTCCTCGAAAGCCACGTCCTTGCCGCAAGCCTTCTCCATGTCAGCGGCACCAGCAACGAGCTGCTTCACGTCGAAGCCAGCCACGGCGATAGGAAGGAGACCAACCGGAGTGAGCACAGAGAAGCGACCACCCACGTTGTCGGGGATGATGAAGCTCTTGTAGCCCTCCTTGTCAGCGCAAGTACGAGCAGCGCCCTTCTTGGCATCTGTCACTGCCACGATGACATCCTTAGCCTCATCCTTGCCACGCTGGTCCTCGCACTGCTTCTTCAAGAGGCGGAAAGCAAGGGCAGTCTCTGTGGTAGTACCAGACTTAGAGATATTGATGACACCAAACTTCTTATCCTTCAAGAAAGAAGTCAACTCATAGAGATAATCCTCACCGATGTTGTTGCCAGCGAAGAGGATGGTAGGATTATTCTTGTCGTTGACGAGCCAAGCGAAAGAGTTGCCAAGGCCTTCGATTACAGCACGCGCACCGAGGTAGCTACCACCGATGCCAGCAACAACGACCACCTCACACTTCTCACGCAAAGTGTTTGCCACAGTCTGGATCTCGTCCAAGAAAGCTGGCGTAATGGAAGATGGCAAGTGCAACCATCCCAAGAAGTCATTACCTTCACAAGTGCCATTCTCAAGAGCTTCCTGAGCGGCCTTCACCTTAGGCTCGTAAGCCTTCACTGCACCCTCAGCGAGGAATGATGCAGCCTTCGTAATGTTTAAGCTGATACTTTTCATTTTTCTTCTATCTAAATGAATCTGTTAATAGTTTTATCTCTATTTGCGGACTGATGCGCTCGTACAATATATTATATACGGCATCGAGGATGGGCATGTTGACGTGCATGTGGCGGTTGATTTCCTTCATGCACTTGGTGCCGAAATATCCCTCGGCAATCATCTCCATCTCTATCTGCGCACTCTTCACGCTATAGCCCTTTCCGATCATTGTACCGAAGGTGCGGTTGCGTGAGAAATTGCTGTATCCCGTTACGAGCAAGTCGCCGAGATAGACCGAGTCATACATGCTGCGCTCGATAGGATGTACGGTGTTGAGGAAACGATGCATCTCCTGTACGGCGTTCGACATGAGCACCGCCTGGAAGTTGTCTCCATACTTCAGTCCGCCGCAGATGCCAGCCGCAATAGCGTAGACGTTCTTCAGCACCGAAGAATATTCAATGCCGATGACATCGCTTGAAGTCTTCGTCTTGATGTATTCGCTCGCGAGGCAATCATTGGCGAAGGCGCGAGCCTTGTCAGTGTCAGCGCATCCCACCGTGAGGTAGCTCAAACGCTCCAATGCCACCTCCTCAGCGTGAGAAGGACCACCGATGCACGCCAAGTTCTCATACGGCACGTCATACACCTGGTGGAAGTATTCAGAGCAAACGAGGTTCTCATCGGGCACGATACCCTTGATGGCCGTGATGATAAACTTGTCGCTGATGCGCGTCTTGAGTTTCTTGAGATGGTTTTTCAAGTAGGGCGATGGAGTCACAAAGACAAGAGTGTCATAGTTCTGCACAATTTTGTTGATGTCAGAAGAGAAGAAGATCTCATTGACATCAAATCGTGCCGACACCAAGTAGGCTGGGTTGTGCCCCATACGCTTGAAGTCCTCGATGCGGTCGTCGCGACGCATATACCAGCCGATGTGGTGAGTGTGCCCCACCACAATCTTGGCTATTGCCGTAGCCCAGCTACCGCCGCCAATAATCGCTATTTTACCGCAGTTATACATTTTGTGTTGTTTAGTGAAGAGTGAAGAACGAAGAGTGAAGAATCTAAATGCTGTTCTTGCTGTTTGATTCTTCGTTCTTCACTCTTAATTCTTCACTTACTTGTTGGCTGCATCAATCCATGACTGGATGCAATCCAAGCTTGGGCGTTCGTAGCCGAGCTTGTACTTCTTGTTGATCTCGCCTATCTTCTGTTGCAAGCCCTGCGCCTTCTCTTCCTTGATGTCAGAGATGAGGTTGAAGCCAGCCTTGCGGAGCACGTATGCCCAGTCCTCAGGCACACCGATCTCTGCCCATTCCTTGATGGTGCTCTGCGGCATCTTCTTCTCGGGCTTCATCTGTGGGAAGAACAACACCTCCTGGATGAATGTCTTGCCCGTCATGAGCATCACGAGGCGGTCGATACCGATGCCGATGCCCGATGTAGGAGGCATACCATACTGCAGAGAACGAAGGAAGTCCTGGTCAATGATCATCGCCTCGTCGTCGCCCTTGTCGGCGAGCTTCATCTGGTCGATGAAACGCTCCTCCTGGTCAATGGGGTCGTTCAACTCAGAGTAGGCGTTTGCCAACTCCTTGCCGTTCACCATCAGTTCGAAACGCTCGGTGAGGCCTGGCTTAGAGCGATGCATCTTTGTCAAAGGAGACATCTCTACGGGATAGTCGGTGATGAAGGTAGGCTGGATGAAGGTACCCTCGCAGAACTCGCCGAAGAGCTCGTCGATGAGCTTGCCCTTGCCCATGGTCTCGTCCACGTCCATGCCCTTCTCCTTGCAGAAGGCGCGGATCTCTTCCTCGCTCTTGCCGTTGCAGTCGAAGCCGGTCTTCTCCTTGATGGCGTCGAGGATAGGCAGACGGCGGTAAGGAGCCTTGAAGCTCACGATGTTGCCGTCGATCTCACGCTCTGGCTTGCCGTTGACGGCGATGCAGATGGTTTCGAGCAATTTCTCGGTGAACGACATCATCCAGTTGTAGTCCTTGTACTGCACATAAAGCTCCATGCAGGTGAACTCGGGGTTGTGGTTGCGGTCCATACCCTCGTTGCGGAAATTCTTGCCAATCTCGTACACGCCCTCGAAACCGCCCACGATGAGGCGCTTCAGGTAAAGCTCAGTGGCGATGCGCATGTACATGTCCTGGTCGAGCGCGTTGAAGTGGGTGATGAACGGACGAGCAGATGCACCACCAGCGATGCTCTGCAGGGTAGGGGTCTCCACCTCGGTGTAGCCAGCCTCGTCGAGTACGCTGCGCAGGGTGCGGAGCACGGTAGCGCGCTGCAGGAAGGTGTCCTTCACGCCATCGTTCACGATGAGGTCTACGTAGCGCTGGCGATAGCGCAACTCAGGGTCGTCGAACTTGTCGTAGGCGACACCGTCCTTGTACTTCACGATAGGCAGCGGCTTGAGGCTCTTGCTGAGCAAGCATAGTTCCTTGGCGTGAACGGAGATTTCGCCCGTCTGTGTGCGGAATACGAAACCCTTCACACCGATGAAGTCGCCGATGTCGAGGAGTTTTTTGAAAACAGTATTATAAAGGTCTTTGTTCTCGTCCGGACAAATCTCGTCGCGAGCGATATAAACCTGTATTCTTCCTTTGGAGTCCTGCAATTCAGCGAAGCTTGCCTTGCCCATCACGCGACGACCCATCATACGTCCGGCTATCACCACCTGACGTGGCTCATCCTCGTCCTTGAACTCAGCACGGATGTCAGTGCTGAAGGCATTTGTTGGAAACTCTGCTGCAGGATATGGGTCGATGCCCATCTCACGCAATGTCTGAAGACTCTGTCTGCGAACAATCTCCTGTTCGCTCAACTCTAAAATGTTCATGTTTTTTCAGATAAATCTTTATTGTTTTGACTGCAAAAATACAAAATTAAATCCGAACTGACACGTTATTTTATCCTTTTTAATAATTATGTGGTGAAATAAGTGCGCAAAATTTTGTTTTATCTGCAGAAAGCAGTACCTTTGTCGAATTAATCGGAAGATTTTCTCCGACAAAGCGATCAAACGCATGTAAGAAATCGCAGACAAAAATATCAAAGATATTAGCAGATAAAATATCAAAAGAAAATCGCAGACAAAAGTTTCAAAGGAATATGAACATTGATCATTTTATAGACAGCATCAATAACACAGACGGTCTGAGCAAGACACTCGGAATGCATTTCATCTCGACCCCCGAACCCGACACACTGCAAGCATCCATGAAGGTGGACGAACGCAACAGACAACCATTTGGTTTTCTGAGTGGTGGTGCCTCGTTGGCACTTGCCGAGAATCTCGCAGGCATCGGTTCGCTCGCCATCTGTCCTGGTCAGATAGCCGTCGGAATCAACGTGAGCGGCAGTCATGTGCTTGCCGTCTCGGAAGGAGACACCGTTACCGCATACGGCAAACTGGTCCATAAGGGCCGCACCCTCCACACATGGCAGGTGGACATCAAGAACACGGCAGGCGACTTGATATGCACCGTGCAGGTGACCAACTATGTCTTTACCCCCAAACGGAAAAGGTAGGCAGATGTCAGCATTTGCAATGTATCGTTTGCCGGGGGAGAACTATGCCACCAAAGTAGTGCAGGACGAGGGCGAACCGGAGATCATCCCCTCTGTGGCAGCGCTTGACGGCAAGGAGGGGTTCGTCATGGCTCCTTTTGCCCCATCTGACGAATGTCCTGTCCTGTTGCTGCATCCTAACCGTACGGAGCAGTTTGCCACGACAGGGGAGGAGAGTCATAGTCCCAACATAAGCACGGAAGGGGAGGAGGTTCGTAGTCCCAACACATTTACGGCATCAGACGAAGACAAGGCGCGTTATGCGCAAGATTTCCTTGCTTTCCACGAACAGTTGGAAGCAGGAGCATTTCAGAAAATCGTATTGGCAAGGTGTACTTCCGTACAGGCAAGTCCCTTATCGACGGAGAACCTTTTCCTGAGGGCATGCCGCCTTTATCCTCGTCTGTTTGTGGCATTGGTATCCACTGCGCGGTCAGGCGCATGGTTGATGGCCACACCGGAAGTTCTGTTGAGCGGAGAGAATGACACATTCTCTACCATGGCATTGGCAGGGACACAGAAAAAGCCAGAGTGGTCGGCGAAAAACCGCGAGGAGCAGCAGTATGTCACAGACTATATAGCAGACTGCATCAAGGGGATAGCCGACGACTATGCCGTCCATGGCCCCTACACCGTGCAGGCAGCACAACTATACCATCTGCGGACGGACTTCACCTTCCGCTTCAGAGATACCGGGCACTTGGGCACACTGCTCGACAAGTTGTTTCCCACCCCCGCCGTCTGCGGCATCCCCAAGGAGGCAGCACGGCAGTTTATACTTACCCACGAGCAGAGACCGCGCAAATACTACAGTGGATTCGCCGGTCCGTTGGCGATGGATGGCAAGACCCGTCTATTCGTCTCTCTGCGCTGCATGAACATCTTACAAGGAGGCGTCTGCGAGCTATATGCTGGCGGTGGACTCTTGAAAAAGAGCGACATGGAGCAGGAATGGGCAGAGACGGAGGACAAGATGCAGACCATGCTTCAGCTTTTAAAGGTAAAAGGGTAAAAAGGTAAAAAAGTAAAAAAGTAAAAAGGCAAAAAAGGCAGACTATGTTTAGTACGATAGAGAATGTCAACATCTTGACCAGTGTGCTCAAGAGTCATGGCTTGCGAAGAGTTGTGGTATGCCCAGGCAGTCGCAATGCGCCGATAGTACACAACTTCAACGAGGTGGATGGCATCAGTTGCTATCCCGTGACCGACGAGCGCAGTGCGGGATTCTTTGCCCTTGGCATCGCCATGGGGAACCCTTCGCCATGCCCCGACCCAGTGGCAGTGGTGGTCACGTCGGGTTCGGCCCTTGCCAATCTCTACCCGGCAGTCTGCGAAGCCTACTACCAGAAGCTGCCCATCATCTTCATCTCCGCCGACCGCCCCGAGGCATGGATCGGCCAGCAGGACGGTCAGACGATGCCACAGGCAAACATCTTTGGCACGATGGTGAACAGGAGCGTGAACCTGCCCGTCATTCCCTGCTACACAGAGCATGATGAAGAGCATAATGAAACGCATGCCGACGGACATGACGACGAGGCGAAGAAGCTCCACGACCAACAAGCATGGTACTGCGAGCGCATGGTGCACGAGGCTGTGCTCGACTGCGTCCACCGCAAGACAGGACCAGTACACATTAATATACAGATAGCCGAACCCCTCTACCGCTTCACCACGCCCGAGCTGCCCCACACCCGTTGGCTCGACTACGTGCATACGGGCCTCTTTGGCGGCGGTTTCCACTATGGCGACCTCCTCGACTTCCTCAACGCCAAGAAGCCGATGATCGTCGTCGGACAAGACTATCCGTCCACCTCTCTCTACGGCATCAAGAACATAGGAAACTGGGCAGTGACCCTCATCGAACCAACCGCCCTCGGCACAGCCAGCAAAGACCCCGCACGCCGCGAGTTCTCCGCTGACCTCGTGGAGAGTAGTTTCGAGCGAGTGTTGGCACAGTTGGAGGCAGGCAAAGTAGAGGTAACAGACTACCGCAGAAGGATACAGACATACACCGCCGAGGACATGATGCCCGACTTCATCCTCTATGTCGGAGGCACCCTTGTGAGCAAGCGGCTGAAGCAGTTCTTGCGGCGTGCGGCAAGAAGCAAGGCGGATGGCGGCAGCGATGCCAAGGTATGGCGAGTGAGCCCGGACGGAGAGTGCATCGACACCTTCATGCGCCTCGACCGCATCTTCCATGCCGACCCCGACCAGTTGGCGAGTGCCTTGACCGACTACGAACAAAAATACCACAACGAGGTAGACGACTACAAGGAGCGCTGGTGGAAGGCACTGAGAGCCTCCAAGCGCCATGCCTACGACTACGACCCGCTCTTCAGCAGTATGGCGACCGTCAAGTATTTCCAACAGGAATACCTCGCCCATTCGCTCGACGACACCCGTGAGTGCCGCCTCGTCTATGGCAACAGTTCGGCGATACGCCTGGCAGGCATCTACGCCCGCCAGTATGTGCACTGCAACCGCGGGGTGAACGGCATCGAGGGCACCCTCTCGACGGCGGCAGGACTCTCCGTCTATCTCTCCGAATATCATGCGCCCGACGCCAAGAGCCAGCAGAAGGTGTTCTGCGTCTTGGGAGACCTCAGCTTCTTCTACGACCAGAACGCCCTGTGGAACCAGAACCTCAACGGCGGCCTGCGCATCATCGTGCTCAACAACGGCGGCGGCGCCATCTTCGGCAAGTTCAAGGGACTGAAGGAGAGTGCGGCAAGGGAAAACCTCGTCATGGCAGAGCATCGCACGTCGGCCTACCACCTCTGCGAGGCACAGGGCGTGGACTATCGCAATGCCGACGACATGCCGTCGATGAAGAATGGCATAGACTGGCTCATCCACACCGAGAGCGAGCGACCCATGCTCTTGGAGGTGTTCACAGACATCGACACCGACAACCTGGCGATGAAAAACTTTTTTAGTACCCGGTGATACTATGAGACGAATACTATTGGTGTTAGGCATACTTGCGCTGTCCTACTGCCCCAAGCTGCAGGCAGCCTCAGCCACTACGGCGACATTCTACCGCGCGATGAGTAGGGTAGAGACCGACTCATTGTCCAATTGGGCGTTCTATTACATTCAGAGAGGCCAGCAGGACAGTGCGTTCGTATGCTACACGGTATTGGCCAACAGACTATACGAGCAGCCCTTGGAGGGCGACGAGGCACTGCGAGGAGTGATGGCATGGAACAATCTCGGATACATGTATTACTTCTGCTATTACGATTACCAGAAGTCCTTCCGCTATCTGCAGCAGGCGCTCAAGGCCTCGAAAGAGTTTCACCAGGAGGAGGCACAGGTCTCCATCTACCTGAACCTTGCCAACCTGTATCATCTCTCCTCCGACTACATGGGAGTCAACGACTTCTGCGACACGATCATCACCTATTACAAGAAATCACTCTACGGCGCCATTCGCTTCGAGGATGAGCGCCGCACGTTGGTGGCATTCTACGGACTGGCGCATTACGCCTATTGGGCGGGCAAGACAGCCGACATCATGAAGGAGGTGGCACTGATAGAGCATGTCAAGATAGACAAGTCGTATGCACTGATGAAGTTCGACCTGGACTTCTGCGGTGCGCTGAGATGCCTCCAACGCAAGCAATACCGCGAGGCATTGGACTACCTCAAGAAGATGATAGCCGACAACAACGCCCGCGACACCCGCGAGCGATACGACATCATGACCTACGAGCGGATGGCTGACGTATGCTGCAAGCTGAAAGACTACCGGCAAGCCTTGGACTATCTGCGGCAAGCGGAAAAGTTGGCGATAAAAGCAGATGCGAAAGACCTGGTGGTCTATATCAACAAGAACTTCCTCGACCTGTACCAGGCTACAGGCGACAAGGCGAACTATGACGCCTACGAGATCAAATACCTCAAGAGCAAGGAGGCGCTCGTGAGCGAGGGCAAGCTCAAGATGGTGGAGAAGATGCACTTCATGGGCGAACTGGACAAGGCAAACGAGAAGATGGTCACCCTGCACCACCAGCAGGAGCGGCAGCGCATCATCCTCGTGGCTGTCGGCATGGTGGCTATCATCCTTGTCATCTCCGTCATCCTCATCATGAGAAGCTACCGCAAGTTGCAGGCTTCTTACCGCCAGCTCTACCAGCGCAGCATCGAGATGCTGCAACGCCACGAGACGGCGCAGCCCAAGGAAGGAGAGGCGAAGAAGCCCAACATGGACGAGGAGACACTGTCGCAGCAGCGCACTGCCATAGAGGAGGTAATGAGCAACAATCCCGAGATCTACTCCTTCGACTTCACGCTCACACGCCTGGCAGAGCTCACAGGCATCAAGTACTGGCAGCTCTCGAAAATCATCAAGGACGTGTATGACAAAAATTTCAACACTTTGCTGAACGAATACCGCATACGCGAGGCATGCCGCAGACTGAACGACATCGAGCATTACGGCAAATATTCCATCGGAGGCATCGCCACAAGCGTAGGTTTCAAGTCGCGCCCCAACTTTGTCACGATATTCAAAAACATAGTGGGCATGACACCTACAGATTACAAAAAGATAGCAAAAGACGTACAAGAATAGCAAAAGGTGTACTTAAATCGGAATTAAGTACACCTATTTTTCTTTTTCTCCCTTTCATTCTTTCAAATGCCCGTACCTTTGCATCGTAATCATGGCGATGCAAGGGCATAGAGGGGTTCTGCCCGGCATGGCCGAATGTTAACACCGAACCCCAAGGTCATATATTTTATGAGAAAGATATTTACATTCAAGGTGGGAGCGCTGATGCTTGGCTCTCTTTTCTCATGCTATGTGTTCGCCAACGACATCATCAAGTTGGGCGCACGACACACGAGCGAGACGTTTGTAAAGGACGGCAAAACCTTGTCCAAGGTGGGCAAGGCAGTAGGCAACGTGGTAGGTACACCTGCTGCCGACGGCATGCTCAAGCGAGCCACCGGCGCACAACTCAAGTTTAGCGAGGAGAGCGACGAGCAGGACATCCTGATAGACGAGGATTTCTCCAAGATCACTGAAGGCACCGCCGACAAGCCAGGCAGCAACATGTTGGCCTACTACTACGACGAACCAGGCATGTACATAGACACCAAGTATACCAAGGACGGTCAGTGGGCAGGCAGTTTCGTGTATCCAGCCGGAGGCATGGTGGCACTGATTTCGCCCAACCAATACACAGCAGCCGACCTCGACACGCCGTTAGGCGACTACTCGGGCGACCTCACGGTAACCTTCAAGGCAAAAGCCATAGAAAACACCGACCTGATGCTCAGTCTCGACAAGGGAGGTTACACCTCTTCCACTTCCTCCTACAATGCCAAGGGAGATGTCAATCTCCGCAGCTTCCGCGTCTACAAGAAGGAAGGATGGAAGAAGTTCACCGTACGCTTCCGCAACGTCAACGCCGACCCTGACGGTTTCCTGCAATTCCACAGCTACGGCAACCTCTTGCTCGACGACGTGCAGATAACCACCTCCTCACAGGAGTTTGTCGCAGCCCCCACACTCCTGCCCGAGACCAATGTAGGCAACACCCAGTTTACCGCCAACTGGAACGCTACACGCAAGGCGTTCAACTATGTGGTGAACTTATATAAGAAGGAGTATACCAGCGACAAAGACACCGTCATCACCGAGAATTTCGAGACCGTGAACGAGGACGGCAGCAATCTGCCCGCAGGCTGGACATTCCAGTTGCACAGCGACAAGAAGGTGCAGAATGTAGGTGCCGACGACAGCAAGGGACTCTTCCTGCAGAACGGCGACACCGTGACCACACCATACACCTTCAGCAAACTCAAGGAGATGAAGATGTGGATGCGCATCTACGACCCCAAGCCATTCGACCCCAGCTATGCGGACATGAACTGGGATGCCTTCGACGCCTGCATCCACATCGAGGCACGCACACTGAACGACTGGGTGGAAGTGGCTACCGCCTACTATGGTGAGTCTATCTCGAAAGGTACGGTAATTGACCTGACCAAGTCATTGGGCTCTTCCAAGTACTATGGCCTGCGCTTCTATGTCACCGGACTTCCCGAGGGCGACTATGCGGTATTCGACAACGCCAACATCACGATGAGTGCTCCGGGCAAGATCGTTCCAGCCGATTTCCAGACAGAGCAAGGCGTGACCACACAGGAAGCACGCACCTCCAACACACACTATACATTCTACGGACTTGACCCCGAGGGCGACTACTATTACACAGTGAACACCCACTACCTCACCAAATATTCCAACGCCGACATGGAGCACCTTGTCGCCGTGGGTTATCCCACACTGAAAGAAGCCTCCGACGTGACGGCAAACTCCTATACAGCCAACTGGGAGCAGGTGGGCAAGGCTACCAGCTACGAGGTGTACAACTATGGCGTCAAGACCATGACCAGCGCCCAGAGGGTAACCCTCCTCGACGAGGACTTCTCAAAGATAGGCGACGACATCAGTACGGAGACCGACCCAACCAATCCTACCTATGTGGGCAACGATGAGGAGATGGGCATCGACGACTTCACCAAGTTGCCAGGCTGGACAGTGCTGAAGGGTGCCTACATCAACGACATGTTCGGTGTGCAAAGTTCTTCCAGCGCCAGGTACTATTTGGCTACACCCCAGCTCTACCTCGGCAACAGCAACAAGTTCTATATCCACATCAAGGCGTATGGCACACCGGGCGATGGCTTCGTCATCAACGTGGGCGGTCATGAGTCGGGTGCTTACTTCGAGGCCACCGACAACACGGGCAAGACAGGCATCATCAACAAGACCTTCGAGATGGACTGCAGCGAGTATGCCCAGGGCAAGCTCTATTTCTACACCCTCAGCCACGGCTACTTCCTCCTCGACGAGATTTCCATCTCCCAAGATCTGAAGGCTGGCGACAAGACCTACACCTACCTCTCTACAGGAACGGTGGAAGACAGCAAGACCACGAGCTACACGTTTGGCGACTTGGAGGGCTACGGACAGTATGCCTACGCCGTGATGTCGCTCATGGACGAGGACGGCGACCATGCCGAGTCTACTCTCTCTCCATTCCAGCACGTCATGCTCAACAGTTCTGTCTCTGGCATCCATGCAGCCACAGAAGCAAACAGCGTTCACGAGGTAAGCCGTTACACCATTGACGGCAAGGCTGTCAGCAAGGCTGTGAAGGGCGTCAACATCGTCAAGATGTCGGACGGCAGCGTCAGAAAAGTTATCGTGAAGTAAAACTTTAACAAATCGATATGAAACTAAGATATTCATACCTTTTGTCTTTTGTCCTGTGTGGTGGACTTCAAGCTTCGGCGCAAGTCGTGGTGGAACGTCCACACACAGGCTCGCAAAAAGTATCGTCAATCAACTCTCTTACACAACCCGCAGCTCGCTACACTCACGTCATCGTGAGATGTGGCGACGCTGCATCTCTCGTCGAACGCCTCGCCAAGGATGGCATCCAGGCAACACTCATCACCAGCAAGGTGGCTACCGTGAGGATGGCTACCGACCGCCTCTCCCAGCTCTACAACTACGACGGGGTGGAGAGCGTGCAACTGCCGCGTACCGCCCAACCGTCGATGGTGAAAGCCCGACAGGCCACTGGTGTGGACCGCATACAGCAGGGCGACGGACTGGACACGCCCTACACGGGCAAGGGTGTCGTCATCGGTGTCATCGACCAGGGATTCGAGTACAAGCACCTCGCCTTCCTGAAGGACGACCGTAAGACATCGCGCGTCGTCGCCCTCTGGAACCGCAAGGGATACAACGACAACGACGGCGTTACTGCCGACCCTATAGAGGACAGCGCGAAGATACCCGCCTCGGGCGACGGCTTCGACTCCTACGGCCACGCCACCCATGTCACCAACATCGCGGCAGGCAGCCGCATCAAGGAGAACGACTTCTACGGCATGGCTCCGGATGCCGACATCGTGATGATTCCGTCCGAGTTCAGCGACGCAGAGGTGCTGGAAGACGTGAAGTACGTACAGCAGTGGGCCGAGAAGCGCAACCAGCCTTGGGTCATCAACATGAGCTTCGGCACACAGGTGGGAGCGCACGACGGACAGAGCGACTTCGGCAAGGCAGTCGACGAGATACTCACCACGGGCAAGGGACACCAGGTAGTGATAGCCGCCGGCAACGAGAACGTCTACAGGCAGCACGCTCAGCACACCTTCGCCGAGGACGGCGAGACCGTGCGCCTCTTGGTGAGCACGAGCACCAGCGACTATGGTGCCCTGATAGACCTCTGGGGACAGGCCACCGACGGCGAGCAGCATATGCAGGTGAGACCCTTCTTCTACAATGACGGCAAGATAGACTACAAGACGGACAGCTACTGGCAGCAGTTTGACTTCTATGCCCAGATAGCGGACTTCAACCAGAAGGAGCATTATCTGGTGGCGATTCCGTCGGTCAGCATCCTCGGCAAGTTCGGACTGGAGATTACCGGCGAGAAGGGGCGGACCTTCCATGCCTGGACCAATAGCGGCTACGGCAACTTCACCAAGGACACGGGAGACGGCTTTGTCAACGGCGACACCAACTACTGCGTAGACGACTTCGGCTCCAGCATCGACCATGCCGTGGTGGCTGCCGCCTATGTCACCTCCAACACGTGGACCGACTACAACGGGAAAGAGCAGTCTGACTACCGAGGCAAGGAGGGCGACATCGCCAACTTCTCCAGCCATGGTCCCTCGCTCTCTGCCGCAGCACCCTGCAAACCTACCGTGGCAGCACCCGGGTCGTGCCTCGTTTCGGCAGTGGCTAAGACAGGCAAGTCGTTTGACACCTCAAGTTCGTCCATCGCCTCCATCATCAAGGTCAACGCCCTGCAGCGTTTCTACTACGAGCAGATGTCGGGCACGTCCATGGCATCTCCGTCCACGGCTGGCATCATCGCCCTGTGGCTGCAGGCGAACCCCAACCTGACGAGTCAGCAGATACTCGACATCATCAAGGCCACCTCGTCCAAGGACCAGTATACGGGCAGCGAGGAGTGGAACAACACCTGGGGATATGGCAAGATCAATGCCTACGAGGGTCTGAAGGAGGCGTTACGTCTTGCCGACGCTACGGGCATCACCGCCGTCTGCAACTCCACCGAACCTGTGTCCATCCTCCGCAGTGGCAGCGACTGGAAGATCCTCTTGGGCAGCGACGAGCGCTTCATGCAGGTGAGCGTCTATACCGTAGACGGCAAGTTGGTGGCAAGCCACCACTACGTGGGGCTCCAGCGTGGCGACGAGAAGGTGGTCGACTTTGGGTCGCTTTCCTCGGGCGTCTATGTGGTGAGAGTATGTACCGCCAACAGTACTGTCTCCAAGAAGTTGGCATTGTAGATGCGTCGTTCCGACGTGTGTCATGTGGTGCCGTCATGTGTATCTTCTTTTAATGGTTAATTTTTAGGGTGATTACCTCTCTATGCGTGTTTACGGATGCAAAGATACTATTTTCTGCAATAATATCCAAGCAAAACGGACTGCATAGAGGGGTTTTTGAAAAAGAAATTTATTAACCGCCACATATTCTGAACGTTACGCAACGTTATCCGAGACATTATTCGCGGCGGCGGGGCACACTGTCATACGAGGGACGAATGATAGATATGAGACGCACATGTCATATGTTTGCACGTTGTGTCTCATAGATATGAAAACACTTACTGAAACTGTCATTACTGTCATTACTGTCATTATTATTTTTTATCCATAGCAGGAAAACTGCCAACACTGACAGTAATGACAGTTTCAGTAAGGCAAAGTAGAATCTAAAATGCTGCCGTGACAGTTTGTGACAGTTACAGTAAGGTATTGGCATATTTCCGAAATCTTTACAAGAAAATTTATATATATATATAT
>CAVCDC010000061.1:0-16059 GCA_963600865.1 Firmicutes bacterium CAG:103 | reverse complement strand
TCAAAGTAAAACTCTACCCCTACCAAAAGGAAGGCATCCGCTTTGCCGCCAAGGCTGGCAAGGCCATCATCGCCGACGAGATGGGTCTCGGAAAGACTATCCAGGCCATCGGCACAGCCGAACTGCTGAGAAAAGAGGGACTCATCGGCTCCGTTCTCATCCTCTGCCCCACCTCCTTGAAGTATCAGTGGCGCAGCGAAATCAAGAAGTTCACCAACGCCGAAGTCTTCGTCATCGAGGGTAGCCATCTCAAGAGGAAGGATGCTTACAATCGCCCCGAGCCCTACAAGATTATCTCCTACAACAGTGCCGCCAACGACATCAAGATACTCGGCAGTCTGCAGACCGACATGCTCATCATGGACGAGGTGCAACGCCTCAAAAACTGGAACACACAGATTTCCCGTGCGGCAAGAAAGATAGAGTCTGACTATTCCGTCATCCTGTCGGGCACGCCCTTGGAGAACAAGCTCGACGAGCTATACTCCATCGTGGAGTTTGTGGACAACTTCCGCCTTGCCCCCTACTATCTCTTCAAGGAGAACCACATCCTCACCGACGAAACAGGAAAGGTATTGGGCTACAAGAACTTGAACGACATAGGCAAGAAGCTCAGCGACATCCTCATCCGCCGCCGCAAGAAAGACGTGAAGCTACAGATGCCCAAGCGAATGGACAAGAACCTCTTTGTGCCCATGACCCAAGAACAGATGGACATGCACCAAGAGTGGCAGAACCACGTGCGCATGCTGGTCTTGAAATGGAAAAGGATGCACTTCTTGTCAGACAAGGACCGCAAGCGCCTCTTGCTCTTCCTTTCCCAGATGCGCATGATTTGCGACAGCAGTTACATCCTCGACCAAAAGACGAGATTCGACACCAAGGTGGAGGAGTGCGTCAACATCATCAGCGACATCATCAGCGAGGAAGGCGAGAAGGTGGTGGTGTTCAGCCAGTGGGAGCGCATGACCCGCCTCATCGCCAAGGAATTGGAAAAGAAGGAGATAGGATTTGAATATCTGCATGGCGGTGTGCCGTCAGAAAAACGCAAGAACTTGGTGGACAACTTCCAGAACGAACCATCGAGCCGCGTGTTCCTTTCCACCGATGCCGGCAGCACGGGCTTGAACCTGCAAGCCGCAGCCACCATCATCAACATCGACTTGCCTTGGAACCCAGCCGTGCTCGAACAGCGCATTGGTCGTATCTATCGCCTCGGTCAGCAGAACAACATCCAGGTAATCAACCTCGTGGCTCCCGATTCCATAGAAGAGAGTATGGTGGGCAAGCTCCGTTTCAAGACCTCGATGTTCGAGGGCGTGTTGGACAACGGCGAGGACTCCGTATTCATCAGCGATGATAAGTTCACCAAGATGATGGAAACGGTGAGCGGAATAATCGAAGAAGACGATACTTCTTCGGATGCTGAAAGTATAGAAGCTTCTGCTGCTTCCACGGTATCAGTCGATGAGGAAGAAAAGCCCAAGGCTTCTTCTGATGAAGAAAATAAGGAAGCAAAGGATGAGAAAGCTGTATCTTCCGAGGATGTTTCCACGAATGCAACCGGCGACTCTCTGCAGGTACAAAATGCAAACTCTTCTCATCGCTCGTCCCAGCCTAAGGACTTGGTGGCCCAAGGCGTTTCATTTCTCTCAGGTTTGGCAGAAACCTTGAAGTCTCCAGAGGCCACTGCGCAACTGGTGGACTCCATCGTGGAGAAAGACGAACAGACTGGTCAGACTACCATCAAAATCCCCGTGGAGAGCAAGGAGACCGTTGCTAACCTCTTTAGCCTCATCGGTAAACTATTTGCGAAATAAATACCAAGGGCTGGTATGAGTGCTGAAAATAGATAATGTAAATATTATCAACAAGTTAACCATTACGAAAAAATTCGTAACGAAATTTTTCGCAATGGAATAATCAAGCCTCATACACTCTTATCCCTCTCCTGTCAATATGACTTTTGAGCTCTGCATTTTTCAAGTCCTTATAGATGCAGAAGTCGAACTCGTATGGCAGGAGGAGGTCATAACTCATTCATTTTTTCACTAAACTGCAAGAATATTGGCAGATAGCTATGGATGATTTGGTTAGACACCGTGTAGAGTTCTTCCTCATCATAGCAATGAGAAGTGAGATTACGAGAAGAAATGGTACTCATCCATGAAGCATCCTCAATGATTCCCATCTGCAAGGCCTTGCGAATGGCATCCCTCGAACCTTGCACATCAGTATAGCCTTGATATTCCTCATAATCCTTCATCACCTTCCAAGCCAACTCTTGGGTGTATTCAAAACGCTGCACAAGACCTTCTTTCAGAAGATCATCCACATCGCCGCTAAATTGTTTCTCCGTAGAGACAATCTTGGCGGCATTCTGCAATCGAGCCAAAGCCTTGTCGTAGTTGCTCAGTCGCTGTACCCAACGAATATCTTGATTTTCTTCCATAGTTTTCTTTTTGATGGCAAAGATACAGAAAACAAGTGATAAGTACAAGGAGGTTCCCTCCTTTTAACATCATTTGCCTAAAAATACTTGGAGTGCATCGGGACAAAGCGTATCTTTGCAAAAGGAATGATGAGTGAACAATAACAACAGTATTAACTTAAAAACAGAAAAGCATTATGAAGACAAGAGAAATCTATCGCTGCACAGTTTGCGGCGCTCACCGCCACCGACGTGCTTCGTCATGAGCTGAAACCAGGCGAAAAGCCCGAGGCAGTATTCTTGACAGATGCCAAGGAAGTGACAGCTCGTGAGTATTGCAACCTGCATGGGTTGTGGAAAGGAGAAGGGGCAGAATAAAATCTTGCCTTATAAAGTCTGCTGGCTAGGCTCGGCAGAGCTGCCGACTAGGCTCAGCAGACTTGCTGACTATGCTCGACAGAGCTGCTGAGCCTAGTCAGCGCCCCGAAGGAACTAAGTCCTCGAACCACAAAGCTTATATGCTTCGACCTGCGAAGCTATGCTTCTACACTTCGGAACCTATAATGGATTTCGCCTATCATTACACGATGGGCCATGCAGAGATGATAAAATCCCCACAACCAGGTAAGGAAGGGATGTGCGGATTACAAATCCGCGAAACAGTGGGCGAACCTTTTTTGACGACGGATTACAAATCCGTCGGAACGACTGGCGGAAATTATAAATGCTCTTATAATAAATACATTTATAATTTTTGATGTTTGCCAAGTAATAATCGATATCTTGCTAATGTTCAGTTTTCGTCTAAAACACGCGATACCTCACAGTAAACAAAAGACCCCGTTGGCGAATACTATATCCAGAAATATTCTCCGTAAGTCCTGAAGAGACAGAACGAGTGTAGAGCTTTTTGTTGAAGATATTGTTACACAACAAGGTAAACATCCAACGCTTGTATGCATATTTCACAGACAATTCACCAAGGACAAAGGACTTGTTGCTTTCATTCAGACTGTTGTAATAATGCGTAAGGGTGGTGGACAGAGACACGCCTCCCGGCAAATTGAAGTCGACGGAAGTGTCGTTGCTCATGGTGCATAATGTTGCCATAGACACATTTTCTGTCATCCAACTGTCTATATGGTAAAAGGAGGAAGCATGACTCAATGTCAACCATTCGAAGAAAGTCGCACTGACATCTAACTTTACGTTCAGCGCACTACTTTTATAGTCAAGTACTTCGCCTTGTAGAAGAACTGGACTGTCCGTATGTGAGTAGCTGCATATCATTGCTACCTTCATCCTTTTCCAGTCGAAGCCTTTGCTCGCATTGACCATTACACTTTTTTTGTCTTGCACCTTGTCAGTTTGTTTTGACTCCAGTTTTTCCACAACACCCTCGTATGTACTTCCGTAAAGCATTTTTGGACTAAGTCGGTTCCACAATAAGTCGACATCCAGGAAGAACAATTTGAATATATTTTTGTAATTATAAGAAAGTTTGTTGGAGAAGCTGCGTCCTTCATAGAGCATCGGACTGTCATAGAAAGACAGTTGGCGATAATTGTTCAGTATATACCCAGCATAGAGATTCTCTATAGTCGGTATTTCGCTCGACAGTCCCATACGGTAAGCCAAAGAATGTGACGCATTAATACAGTATTCTATCTTGGCGCTCGGTTCAAAACATAGACGGCTGTAGCGACATGCGAAATCAGAAAAATGTTCTTCCATCTTTTCCCCACGCCAACCTATAGGAATAGAAATATCTACACAGACATTTCCCTTGCGATAAATTGCATTGATGTCCAAACCGGTATGAGCATTTGAAAGGGAAAGCAAATTTTTGTATTGCTCCAAGATACTCTCCAGTTTGTCATGGAGGATATCACAGAATAGAGTAGGAGACACCTGTAAGTTGCCTACAACCAAGGAACTTAACATGCCAATACGGTTGTTAAGCTCTATGTTTTTTCTTTCCACCCATTGGCTCATGGTTTCCGAAGACAATATATCAGGAAAAAGATTTCTATCTACAAAAAGACTATGTGGTCGTTTCTCCATGTTTAATTTTGAAATCCAGTCCACTCCACGTTCTTTATTAAACTTATACGTCAAATGAAGTGCATTGTGCAGTCTGTATTCACTCACCTCTCCGCTTTGAGAGATTACGCCATCATTCTCTATATGATTACTGCCAGTCATATAAGAATAGTCAAACGACAGCTGTTCTTGCAGATATTTCCTTTCTGTATTTTCCATGCACGACACATTTCCATAAGCCGCTGTCTTCTTCATTATAGCCGAAACAGATTCATGCACCGTGTTGAGAGCACCGTCAGGCAAGAGGGAATTTGTAACAGACTGGCTGTTGCGATTGTCATGGTCGGACAAGAAACCTACATTGAATCCGATATTCCCGTTTTTCCCCAACCGATAGACATTGTTTGCCGTAGCACACTGGGATTGATTGAAATAATAGTGTCGTTTGGCAATGCCTGGTGTTGAAGGCATTTCTATCCCTGTCAAGCTACTTGTACGAGAGTAGTCGTCATTATCAAACGAGCGTAGTTCTGCCTCCAAATCAGTGCCAACATTGTTCCCCTTGTAGGTGGCAAGCAACTGAGCGTTACGGCGGAAGTATGTGGCTATCCATTCGTCCGTCCAAAGAGTTTTGTCGTCATATCCTCCTCCAAGAGCCCCTATAAGATTAAATACCCCCTTCACTCCGTTCTTCAATTTCAGATTAATGGAGGCGCGCTCCTCTGGACGCAGATTCTTGAGAGCCTTTATGTCTTGGTGATTTTCCAATACCATAACTGTTGCAATATTGTTGGGGTCAATGTTGTTTGTGGCAATACCATATCTTCCCTTCATCAGGTCCAGTCCTTCAATATAGAAGTTCTTTATAGGTAAGCCTTTATAAGAAATTTGCCCTGTATTTGACACGGTTATGCCAGGCATTCTTTTCAATACCTCACCGATGTTCTGGTCGTTCTTGTTTAGGAAGGATGCAACATTATAGTTGACAGTATCTCCTCCTACATAGATTTTCTCTGCCTTGACGGTCACTTCCTTTAGCTTCTGTGCTTTTTCTTCAGCGAAGATTGTAACAAAGGCATCTTTGTTTGCATAGTTCTCATGAGAAGTCTTAATCGTCATGCCCGAACAATTCACGCTGATGCTATCTGCCGTAGAATGAAACGACACGGAAAAGCCCCCGTCCTTATCTGTCTTGCAAGCCCCTAAAATTTTATATTTTTGGTTCTTCTGTGTTACAAAGACATTGATTCCTGGAGCAGGCATATTTGCCTCTGTCCTAACAAAACCACGAAGAGTCGTTGCAGTTGTTTGGGCGTACATGTTCAACCCGCAAAAAAGCAATAATAAAGATAGCAAGAAGATGATAAGTGTACTCCATCTTTCCATAAAACCCATAGGCTGGTTTAATATGTTGTTCAGTTCGTCACTGTGATTGTTTAAATTACAATTCTGTTTCATAAGACAAGTTGATTGATAATCAGAGAATAATATACACCTTTCTTTTGTAATAGAGATTGGTGCGTACCTTGTTCGACCACATGGCCATCTTTCATTACAACGATGTGGTCTGCATCTTTTACCGTACTAAGCCGATGGGCAATAATTACCGATGTCCGCCCTTGCAGGAAAGACTTCAAGTTGTGCATTACTTCCTTTTCATTGTTTGCATCAAGAGAATTGGTGGCTTCATCCAAGAACAAATAATCCGGATTCTTATATATTGCCCGTGCAATCAACAAACGTTGTTTTTGCCCAGAACTTAGTCCCTTGCCTTCTCCGCCAAGTTTTGTTTGAAAACCCAATGGCATTGTTTCTACGAAAGGAAGGACGTTTGCCATTCTTGCTGCAAAAATTAGACGCTGTGTATCTATTTTGCCAGAAGGAACGATATTGCGTGCAATCGAGTCTGAATAGATAAAGCCATCTTGCATCACCACTCCGCATTTTTTGCGCCATTCCCGAAGATCATAATCCTGAAGAGAAACATTTCCTATTGTTATGCTCCCCGTATCAGGTGTATAAAAGCCCAACAACAACTTCAGTAAAGAGGTCTTCCCGCTTCCGCTAAGTCCCACAATGGCCGTTACTTTCCCTTTTTCTATTTGTAAATCTATCCCATTCAAGACCGATTCTTTGGAAAGTTTGTCATACTTAAAAGACAAATGTCTTACTTGAATGCAGTCATGTGGTATTTTCGCTATTTTTTCACCTTCAGACTCATCCTTTAAACAATAAATTTCATTCAGACGCCCCAAACTCAATTTCGCATCTTGCAATTTTTTCACGAATGTTACAATCTGTTCCAAAGGACTATTGAGCATTCCCATAACAAATTGTATTGCAAGCATCATACCTAATGTCATTGAACCCTCAATTACCCTTGTTGCTACAAACGATGTAATGAAAATGTTTTTCGCTTGGTTCAATAAAATACCACCAGATGCTTGATTTTGTGACAATTTCAGTCCTTCAGAAAGAACCTTATAAATATTTACCTGAGTTTTCTCCCATTCCCATCGTTTCTCATTCTCGCATCCATTAAGTTTAACGTCTTGCATTCCAAGAATTATCTCGAAAATATTGTTTTGTCCTAAAGAATTAAGAGAAAACATCCGATTGTCAACAGAAGCGCGCTTTTCCATAAAAATCCATACCCATCCTATGTATAGTCCACTACATACGGCATAAATAAAAAATAAGATAACATTGTAGTATAAGAAAACGCCACTAAAAATCAGTAAATTAAAAAACGAGAACAACATCGTTAAACTCGTTCCTGTCAGAAATTCTTTGATGCGCTGATGGTCACAGATACGTTGCATGATGTCTCCGCTCATTTTCACATCAAAATATGAAATGGGCAATTTCGTAAGTTTCAAAATAAAATCGGAAATCATCAAGATATCTATCCTAACACCAATATAGAGTAAGACTCTGTTGCGAACAAACTCTACAAAAGTAGTACCTAAGGCCAATGCTAATTGACCAAACAATATCATCCAAATAATGTAAATGCTCTTATCTTCTATTCCGTAGTCAATAATGGCTTGCGTTAAGAATGGTATGACGAGCATGAATAGGGTTCCAAGGCACATACCCAAGAACAAATTAAACATTGCATATTTGTATGGTCGAACATAAAACCACAGAAATTTAAAAACATGTAGTTGTTTTTGTTTTTTTTCTGCAAATTCATTTAATTTCTCTGTTGGTTCCAAACATAAAACAATTCCTTTGCTATCTTCTGCTAACCAACATTTTTCCATCTCTGCGTCAGAATATCTAAAACGCGTTCCTACGGGGTCGGCAATATAATAATAAATTTGACCTCTTTTTCTTTTTGTCTTGTACAAAATCAGAAAATGTTCCTGTCTCCAATGCAAGATGCAAGGCAACGGAACGTCCTCTGTCAACGTTTGAAGTTTCACCTTTACTCCCAAAGCCTTAAAGCCTATCTTTTCTGCTGCTTTCATGATGCTTAGTAGCGTTGTGCCATTTCTGTTGTACATGCACAGTTGATGTACGCATTCCATGGAAAGTTTCTTCCCATAGAATGCGGCTATCATCCTCAAACATGTTGGGCCACAGTCCAGATTGCCTCTTTGGGTGTACAAAGGGAAACTCCTCATGACTATTCCAATGTTATTAACCAAAAACTCTTGCCGTCACTTCCTATTAGCTTGCCGTCTTCCAAAGCAACGACGTTAGTCAAATACCTTTTTATTGTATATGTTTTTTTTATCTTTCCATTCCAGTCCAGAACAACAAGTTTGCAGTTCGCCTTGTTCTGCTTGCGTAATGCAGCCATAGACTGCTGTGTTTTGTTCCACCAAAGTGCATATACATATGATTCTGATGAAGCCATATCCTTAATTTGCATCAAGTTTTCACTCCAAACATCTGCAACTATAGGCTTTAAGCGCTTCCAGTTTGGTTCTGCTATTTTTATAATATTGCTTTGCCCTGTTTTTAGGTTAACGTATTGAATAGCCGGATATAGATAAAAACCGTGAGCCAACACATTTGTATGCTTATTAAAAGTTTGCTTGCCAAAATTTGTTGTCCACGCAGGATACTTCTTTGTATAAACCAATGGCGCAACTTCTTTTACGTAAGTGGCAGCGGAATCAGACACAGAATTATAGACAGCTTGGATTCCCATCTTTGGCTGTCTTCCGACAAAATAGTATTCGTTTTCTGATTTACTACATGCAAAAGGGACGTTTAAAGCCATCGCATAAGGAACTTTTGACTTTGCAGAGAAGACAAATTTATGTGTATTTTGCATCGTATGTTTATTCAAATCTAATTTGTAGACTAAAGGATAGGTACAGTCCATCACAAATGCATCTCCGATGCTATCCTGAAAAAGTATCGGGTAATCAATGCCATTGCTTGTGGCCGGGTTTCTAAAATATTCATGTTCGAACCTTAGTGACATAGTACCTTCATCCATGAAATATGTTCTCATCAATTGAGAGCCCCATCGTTTAGGTGCCTCATAGGTGATACAAAATCTATTCCCTACAACTTGCGTGTTTGTCATGATTTTCATGGTAGGGATAGAGTCAACCTTCAAAAGCGTTAGTCTTGCATTGTTTTGGCACAAAGCATTGATGTTAACCAAACTCAGCATCAACAAAAGGAGTACACTATGAAAGTGTCTCCACGTTTTGCTTGCGTTATTCATTCTCATTTCTATTCGTATTTATGTTACACATTTTTATATCGGGTCTCATTAATTCACTAATTGCGATAGGTGGACAAATATTCCTAAAAGGACAATGTTTGCAATGGGAAAAGTCTTTTCTTGTGACTCTCCATGAATGATTCTCTCTAAACTCCAAGGATAGAGCTTCCACTATAGAATACTTCTTGCTAATAGTCCCGATTCTATGAGAAGAACCATGAGGATAGATGTTTCCCGAACAAGAAATGTCAAGAATACCAAAGAAATTGCTGTTTAATTTTTGATTTCTAAATAGATATGACATCTTACGAGGCTCCCATTGTAAATTCTTCAAGGAGATCCAAACATTCTCTCTGAACATCTCTTCGTTTTCATTTGTCCATACTGGCAAATATTCTTGCCAACTATTCGCTTCTAACTTAGAAGAACGGTATAGAAGATGGAAAACGCGACACTGTTTAGGCAGACTACATTCAAACTCCAGCATGTCCTGTGGCGTGAAAGAATCCATGTAAACAAAGAAATGACCAACTTTAGACAAAGCAATCCTATCTTGTTCGGATAGTTTCATATAATCTTCAGCGTATATATGAATCCTATATTTGAAAGAATAGTTCTCTAATAATTCTACAAAAGTTTGGACATCACATTTGTGAAAATATCTATGTGTGCAAATAAAGTCTACAACCCCGACACTTGAACTTCTAATTTGCCTTAATAGAGAGACCAACATAATTTCGCTCAAATATGCATATGCTTTTTCATAACGAACACAGGGATATTGCAAAGAAGCGAAATTACGATGACGAGCCATCTCTTCATTTTCTACAACACCACAATCCAATGATACATAGATGCCACTTAAATAATATAATTTGTTGCCAAGAAGTTCGTACTTGTCTCCTATATTTTGCTCAGGTAAGTTACGCTCCAAATCTTTTTGAAGACTTAAAATAGGGAGAAGCCTTATAGGCTTGATGGTATTTGGACTTTCGTAAATTGACAAGAAACTTTTATGAACAGCCTCTTCAATTGTATGAGTAAATGCGTCCTCATAAAGAATTGCACCTAAATTGCTCGGTAAATACAAACGAGAAATTATATCATATAGTTTTTTATCGTTAGAATACATAAAGTTGCCATTACTTGTGTCATACAGCAACAATTTAGTGTCATCCAAGAAATCAACAAAAATCTTAGATGAAATAGTCAACCACAAAAGGTTTTTCTCGTTCATATCACTTCAAATTTAGTCATTATATATGAATAGGACTCTGGGTAGTTCGACAAAAAAGAATATACTTCCCGCTCCGTTACCAACATGGCATTTGAATCAACAAAATACTCACATGTCCCTTTAGAAGCCTTCAATATACCATTATTGAACATACAACAGAGGCATCCTTGATGATCCTTGCATTGTTGGCAAATATTTGAGGCCCTTTCAAAATAAGAATTGTAACTATCTGCGATTCGTTGAAAGTCGATATCTACTTTCCCATGTTGAATAGCAAGAAAGCCATATTGATAGCTTATCATCTCACATGGCATGATTCTTCCTGTTACATTTAAAAAGACCTTTTTCGTAAAAGGAAGGCATGTCCCAGTGGGGTACAACTTTCCTTTGGCTTTATCTGCAAGCAACAAATCATTATAATCTCTATATACATAAGGAGAATGCATCTGTATATAACGAGCGATTTGCTCAAACCTCGGATGGCGTTCAAACTGAATTTTGCTTATTTCTGGCTCTTGCTCAAATTCTTGTACAGACTTCCATTTTTCTAAATATATTTGTTTAAACTCCTTCTCATGTGACGAATTTATACCATCTGGATTTATTTCAGACACAAAAGGAATTTTTCCATAAGTTTGCCGTATATATTCTGTTATGTCCTTGAAAGATGTTTTTTGCGTAAGTACCGAATTAAACTGAACATTTTCTTCAAAAAAACGAGGATACTTTTTCCTTAGCTTATTGATAGAGTTAGTTATATCATGATAAGCTTGTCTGCCATCATGAAAGATGCGGCAAGAAGAACCTTTTTCATCACCATCAAGACTTATCAAAAGGTGAACATCCTTTGAAACAAGATAGTCCATATATGTTGGCAGCAAGATGGCGTTCGTTGTCATTGTATAAACAATATGTCTTCTATCTTTTGGGAAATAAGTTTCTATGTAGTTTATGAGCGTTTTTATAAGCGCCATATTCATCAATGGCTCACCACCATAAAAACTTATTGTAAGCACACCTTCTCCTTTATAATCGTATCCGTCGTCCCATAATTTCTTAATATAATCAAGAAAAGCAATCGCATCTTCAGTAGACATTCTTCGATTATGTCTTTCACCTTTATTATTATAAAGTTTTCCATAACCGCAATATAGGCACGACAGATTGCATGACTCGGTAACCTCAAATGTGATTTGTGGAGTGTTGGCAAGATATGACTTTATATCTTCGGCTGTTAGTTTTAGCATATCAATACTTTTCTAAAGGTTCATATTCTTGGTCGGGAATATTCGCAATAGAAGTAGAGGGGCGCCCTCGTCCATCCGTTCCTTTTATAATCATATGCCTACCCATTTGTTCCAGGAAACGGATAGGTCTCTTCTCTACTCGTTCTATTGTTTGGACAGCTTCTTTTTCGGTACGTTTTTTCTCCTTCATAGGAATATTGGTATGTAGGTCTAACAGCATTGCTTACACCAGCAAGTTCCCAAATATAGGACTTCATAGAATCTTCTACTTTTACTATCAGTCCTGGTAATCCGTAAAATTTATATGAACCATAGGGTAAGGGGATATCAACAGATACCAAGCCACATAGTCTCTTCCTGAGAAATGGGTTTTAGGCATGTTACATGCAAAGCCTAAAATCACCTTTGTACAGCCTGTTTGCTTTTTCCCAAGGAAACTGGCATCGGAGCATATTGAGCAAAGCTGAAATTGCATAAAGATGCCATCATCAATGGTAAAATGAGTCTGAACATTTTCATAACGTTTCCTTTTAGTGTGTGTTGCACATGTGATTCAATACATGTGCAACACACAGACTGAATTATATTTACATCGGATTTATGGTGTGACAATCACATCATCCAAGACGATAGTTTGTCCCGTCAATGGTCCTTTCGAGTGTAATCCACCTGCATGGTTAGCCGAACCATTGTCGTATGTTGACGCTGACCTACATGCACATCCACACGTCGCACTACCTGCAAAGGTATTCATCTCCCTCTCACTCATTGCCATTTCTGCAAGTTCATTCATAGTTTTTACCATAGCTTTAATTTTTAATTGTTATAATATTTACATATGTTGATATAAATCTATATTAAACTTTATCCTTTTGCTTCTAAGAAATATCGACAGTTTTACAAACTACCTTTAGACTTTCGCTAAAGGGTATATTTTCATCTTGTTGTCTGCCTAAAAACTACAAATTAATAGTCTCAGTACATTTCTAATGGGGCGTATTCTTGATTTGGAATATTTCCAATGGAAGTTGATGGCCTAAACCTGCCATCTTTTCCTTTTATATATGTATGTCTTCCCATTTGCTCCAAGAAACGGATTGGATTTTCTCGCAAACGAATTATGGTTTTCTTTGCCTCTGTTTCAGAACACTTTTGCTCAGCCTCATATGTGTATACGTTTATCGGTTGGGCTATATTCTGCATGCCAATTATTTCCCATATATACAAGCCAGTAGATTCTTCTACTTTCATTGCCAATCCTGGTAATCCATAAAATTTGTATGGTCCATAAGGTAACGGTACATCTACGGCATACCATACATAGTAGTCTCGTCCGCTATAATGTGTTAGAGCTAAATTGCAAGTATACCCAAAGATCTCCTTTGTGCTATCTGTGACAAAAGTCCAATTCAGTTTAGGTAGCAGAGTCGTATAATCAATTGTTCCTCCATTCAAATCCATACGATATTTTATATTACTCTTTCCTGATTTGATATTGTTGAATATCTCATAATTAAATATAGGGGTAGGTACTGAAGATGATGGCAATCCTTTACGGTCATTGATAGTTTTTAAAGAATCGTAATAGAAGATGATACCACTATAGTCTTTAATTATTTGATTTCCTATTTGTATCAATCTGTCATCTACATAATAATCTTTTTGCATATAGTTTAGCTTAAATTTAAGCGTATATTGCAAGATACAAGTTGATGTATCTATATTTTTGCTATCCTCCAGAGAATTAGGAGATGGTGGATATTGAGCAAATATCATTCCACATATGATATTAGCAATTGCTATCATTACTGCTCTTTGCATGTTATTACACAATTAAAATGTGAATTCAGCCTAAAGATTAAACGTGAAAGAAATTTTTACTTTCCAGGAGTTACTATAATATCTTCTAACCAGTTATCTTGATTTGTTTGTAGACCTTTTGAATGCAAACCACCTGCATGATTGGCAGAACCGTTGTCCATAGATGATGCAGAACGGCAAGCGCAACTACAACTTTCACCACCAGCAAAGGTGTTCATCTCCCTTTCACTCATTGCCATTTCAGCAAGTTCATTCATAGTTTTTACCATAGCTTTTATTTTTAATTGTTATAATATTTACATATGTTGATATGAAACTGTATTTGTATTAAGCTTTATCTTTTTTTAGTTTAACCTAAAAACCAATGGTGCCATAAAAGATACATCGACAGGCTTTCCATTCTGTGTACCAGGCTTCCATTTTGGCATGGATTTCACAACTCTAACAGCTTCCTCATCTAAATCTTTAAAGCCTGTCGTCTTTTCTACAGCCACACTATCTATATTTCCGTCTTTCTTTACCAAAAAGCGAACAACACATGTTCCTTGACTGTTTGCCGCCTTTGCAGACTCAAGATACTTCGCATTCTTTCCTAAGTAATCCATCATTGCACTGATTCCACCAGGAAATTCAGGCATGGTTTCTGCCACTTTTGCTATTTTGTTGTGTGACGAAGTTGTCTTGGCTGTGGTAGCCTTGATGACAGGGTCTGTACTTTGTGAAAGCTCTGTTTTTTGTTCATATTCTCTTGTAACGTGCTTTTTGGGGACTTTTAATTGTGGAAGTACATCATTGACTGACAGATTCGCCGTTTTTGTGGCGAACATACTCAAAGTGAGCATTGCCGTTGGTATTACAGCGAATGCCTTCAGCATCATCCATCTGCTTGATTTCTTTTGGTTAATCATGATGATTCTGCTTTTTAGTGGACCACGAGTTAGGTTGTTGGCAAATAGTTGAAGTCTGTTGCCGACGGCTTTGTGGACAAGGAATTTCTGGTATTGTATAGCGTCAACGCCTCTGTGGATAACAGCCTTGTCCACCTCATATTCGTGAATGGCTTTCAAATCCTTGCCTAACAACCAAACAAAAGGATTAAACCACTGTAAAATACTCGTCATCACAAATATTAGCAAGTCTAAATAATGCAGCAACCTAATGTGCTCTTGTTCATGGGTCAGGATAAAATTGCGGTTATGGTCATAATCGTCCACACTCATCACGATGGTGCGAAAGAAGCAGAAAGGACTTACTTTGCCCCTTAGCAGAACAATAGTGTTACCTCTATCATCTGCCATACGGATACCTTTTCTAAGACTATATAGCAACCGACAGAATTGTAACAGTAAAACCAGAGTAACCACAACGGCTCCACCTAAATATAAATAGTAAACCAAGGAACCCCAATTCCATTCTGGTTGTACATCTGCTTTATGGGAAGATACGATAAAGGCAAATTCGGCAGGAAGCTCAATTACCTGTTGTGGCATTATTCGACTGGTATTGCCTGCTATCTGAATATGTAACAAGGGAACAAGCAAGGAAAATAACAGAGAGCCAACTGCAAGTATGCGGTTGAAGCGATGAAAAGTTACCTTGTTGAAGACAGGTAACGTGCAGATGTAAAGCAATGCCAAGATGATGGCAGACTTGATAGCATAAGTTAACATCATACAAATATCTCCTATTGATTTTCCTTATTTGTTACTCTTGCCAATGAGCCCCAATATCTCCTCTAAATCTTTGTCCGACAGTTTTTCTTCTTTCGCAAAGAAAGAGATGAGCGCATGAATACTCCCACCGAATAAGGACTCTTTTACTTCCTTCATCGCCAGACGAGTATATTCTGCTCGGGTTACGAGTGGATAATAAAAGTATGTCTTTCCTCCGCCATCCAACTTATGGGAATCAACAAATTTCTTGTTGCTCAATATTTTCATAAAGGTGGCTATCGTGGAATAAGCAGGATGTGGCTCAGGATACATCTCGATGATTTCATGTGTTGTCATTCCCTTGCCATGATTCCACAATATGTTCATGATTTGTATTTCTGCTCGTGTCAGCGTTTTAAACTCATGGCTTCGTCCCATAACAATATCTAATTACCTTGATTATCTAAACTTTTAAATTTAGTAGCAAAGGTAGGAGAAATCATAACAGAATGGTGCTTTCATGTCTGTAAATCTAAAGTTTTAGATGTGTTTTTAACTTTTATTGTTAGATATTCCCTTTACTTTATTAGATATTAATAAAAGAAAGCAGCATTTCCTTCTCGGAGATGCTGCTCGTTTCTAACTAACCAACATTAACTGTTGTATCAACTATTCGTCAACTATAAAACCTAACGTCTATTCGTCTGTCTTCACCAACTGGATGTTGCCGTCCTCGTCATAGAAGAGCGGAGCCACCTTCACGCTGCGAAGCCATGTGGTGTCGTTGGAAGGCACGCAGTCGTGGTGGAAGAGATACCACTGTCCCTTATACTCGCAGATGCTGTGATGGGTGGTCCAACCCACCACTGGCTCCAGGATGACTCCCTTGTAGGTGAAAGGACCGTAGGGATTGTCACCCACAGCATAGCAGAGCAGAT
>CAVCDC010000060.1:0-16167 GCA_963600865.1 Firmicutes bacterium CAG:103 | reverse complement strand
CCCATCTTCGGCGAGACCTTCGGCGTGATGCTCGTGTCGTTCTCGCTCCTCGGCATCGGAAATGCACTGATGCAGACTTCGCTCAATCCGATGGTGTCGGCAGTGACCTCTGGCAAGAACCTTGCCTCCACTCTTACCTTCGGACAGTTTGTAAAGGCCATCGCCTCGTTCTTAGCTCCATACATCGCCATGTGGGGAGCAATGGCAAGTATTCCTGCCTTCGGACTCGGCTGGCGAGTGCTTTTCCCCATCTATATGATAATAGGTGTAGCCGCCACCCTTCTCTTGGCTGGAACTCCGATTGAGGAGGAAAAGCCACAGGGTAAGGCTTCGGGCTTCTTCGATTGCCTCAAGCTCCTCGGCAAGCCCATCGTGCTGCTCTCATTCATCGGTATCATGTGCCACGTGGGCATCGATGTGGGTACTAACACCACCGCACCCAAGCTCTTGATGGAGCGATTAGGCTATACATTGAACGAGGCTGCCTTCGCCACATCGCTCTACTTCATCTTCCGTACCATCGGTTGTTTCACGGGCACTGCCTTCCTCCGCATGATGAAGACCCGCACGTTCTTTATTATCAGTGTAGTAATGATGGCACTGAGTATGGTGGGTATGTTCTTCGGCGAGAGCAAGACGATGCTCTACATCGCCATCGCCCTCGTGGGCTACGGCAACTCTAACATCTTCTCCATGGTGTTCTCACAGGCTCTGCTTGCCTTGCCTGAGAAGAAGAACGAGGTGAGCGGACTCATGATCATGGGTCTCTTTGGCGGAACGGTGTTCCCCTTGATTATGGGATTCGCCAGCGATGCCATCGGACAAGTGGGTGCCGTGGCAGTGATGGCCGTAGGTGTCATCTACCTCTTCTCTTACATTCGGAAATTGTAATATCATAGGAGAGTAAGCTCTCTATCCTAAGATAAAAGATAATTCCTGTAGGAAGAAATCTCCGTTCCGTGTCACGGAACGCACATTCCAAGTCACGGAACACACGTTCCAAGACACGGAACGGACATTCCGAGACGTGGAACGAAGAATCCATATAGGAGGATGGGAGATTTCTCTTAGCTTTCTTACAAAAGTAAGCAATATTTCAGATAAATTGGAGTTATATTATATATAAAAAGGTGTAACAATGGAAACAAAAGATTTAGACAAGAAATACATAGTAGGTTTGGGCGAGATTCTCTTTGATGTTCTCCCCGCTGGTGCTCAACTCGGTGGCGCTCCCGCCAACTTTGCCTATCACGCCGGTCAGCACGGCTTGCACTCGGTGGCTGTGAGTGCCATCGGAAAGGATGAGTTGGGAGAGGAGGCTCTCCGTTTGCTCGACGAGAAGAAGTTGAAGTATGTACTTCCCAAGGTGGATTATCCCACGGGCACCGTGTTGGTGAGCCTCGATGCCGAGGGCGTGCCTACTTACGACATCAAGCAGGGCGTGGCTTGGGACAATATTCCCTTCACCAATGACATCAAGGAGGTTGCCGTGAATTGCGGAGCCGTATGCTGGGGTTCCTTGGCTCAGCGCAGTGAGGTGAGCCGCAAGGCAATTTATGACTTCCTCGACCATACGCCCGAGGATTGCCTGAAGATATTCGACATCAACTTGCGACAGAACTTCTATACGCCCGAGGTAATCACCGAGAGCCTGAACCGTTGCAATGTGTTGAAGATCAACGACGAGGAACTCGTTACCATCGGCCGCCTCTTCGGCTATCCGGGCTTGGACATAGAGAACAAATGCTGGCTCATCCTCGGCAAGTATAATCTCGACATGCTCGTGTTGACTTGCGGTGTGAACGGTAGTTATGTTTTCGCCCCGGGCGTGAAGTCGTTCCAGGAGACTCCGAAGGTGGAAGTGGCCGACACAGTGGGAGCCGGCGACTCGTTCACTGGTACTTTCTGCGCCAGCATCCTCAAGGGCAAGAGCATCCAGGAGGCCCACAGGTTGGCCGTGGAGGTGAGTGCTTACGTCTGCACTCAGAACGGAGCAATGCCCGAGATTCCTGAGAAATACATGATGTGAAAATATAACCTTGTTTTCTTTCCGTTAAAAAATATAATTTTTTGGTGGAAAATTACCTGTTGTCAAAATTAGGACATATATTTGCAGAATCATTCAGGTAAATAAGTTTTGGCAAGGTTTAGGAATATATGTATGATTGTGTGCCTGCTGCTCTTTTTCCATTGTGGGGCTCAGGCACAGCAGAGTGGGGTCGGTGACAGTATCGACCTTACCAAAGCCTTCTACATCTTGTCGAAGAACAGAATCGTCTACAATCAGTATAACGACAGCATCTTCATCATCAAGGATCACGACCAGTGGGTGAACTTCTTCCGTCGTAGGGCACTCAAAAATCATCAGATATTCGCATCCAATAAACAGGTTATCAAGGAGGTGACAGACTACTTCCATCAGCCGCACGACAAGATTTCACCACAAGCGTATGTCCGGTTGAAGGAGTGCTTGGCAGACTATTTCATAGAGGGCAACTCAGATAGTTTCATCACCTTGGAATTGTGCAAGTTGTTGCAAGATTATGCCAAGGATGCTCCCGACAGTCTGCGCTTCTCGATGGTTAATATATGGGAGGCGGTGTCTCATTCCTGCATTTACGACCTCAGTGGCGACTCATTGGAAATCAAGAAGAGCTACGAGTGTCTGAAGCGAAACCTCTCTGACGATGTCAAGGGGTGTCCTGACTATGCAAGAGGACGATTTTATGCCCTGTGGAACCTCTCCAAGACCTCGTTTGTCCCTTACCGTATTCAGAGTCTTGAAGAGAATCGCTGGGCTTATCACGAGATGCTGAAGATGATGGACTCCCTCGATGTCTCCAAACTGGTCACGCCACGGGAGTGGAAGTCGCTCAAAAGGGATGTCGCCCAATATGAAGAGAAACTTGCCCGGAATATCTATATGGTGGACTCCACACTCATGGACAAGCAGACAGGAGATTCCTTGCTGCGCCTCGCCATACTGAAGACACAAGACGCTCAGAAACTGAGCTTGCACAACTTCCAACGCAACTTGTTGTTGAAACACCGACTGGGGGAAATCACATCCGATGAGGCATTAGAGCAACTGTGGAAAAGATATAGGGAGGAGAAGAAGAAACTGAAGGGAAAGAAACTCATAGACAGTGATTTGACGCTGTTTATGACCCCTATCTTTACACTGTTGTATTTCAACGACAACTCTACAGGGACTTTTGCTGCCAAGCGCAAGATGGTACTGAAGTTGTGTCGTGACGCTGAGTGGGGATTCCAGAACAGGCGGGACGGCCAGGGAAGGGTAGGCTATGTGAAGTTGCTCAACCGCTTGACCACTTATCCCCGACTGATCAAATATCTCACAGAGAAGGAACGCGTCCGTTTCCTCGGTGCCCTCAATGTGGCGACGCAGGTCACCACATACGCCCATTCCGTCCATGTGTCGATGATTGCAGAGGTGTTGATGAAGGGCATTCTGAAGTACCAACCGCAACTCTTGGTGGGAACCTTGGGACACCCTACTTTGTCGGGAGTCCGTGTTCATGAGAAGCAGTATCTCGACTTCATCCACAAGGCGGCAATGTACCACGACTTGGGCAAGAACTCCATTATCAGCGTAGTGAACAACGACTATCGTCCGCTCACAAACGAGGAGTTTGCCATCATCAAGAAACATCCCGCACTGGGACTGACATATCTGAAATTGGGACCCAGTTTGGCGAAGTTCCACGACACCACCTTGGGTCATCACAAATGGTACAACGGCAAGGGAGGCTACCCCGAGGACTTTGACAATACGAAGTCACCCATGCGCATCATGATAGACATCGTGACCCTCAGCGACTGTATGCAGGCCGCCACCGAGCGCGTGGGCAGAAACTACAAGGGTGACAAGACCTTCGACACTGTGATGGAAGAATTCAGAAGAGACGCAGGAGTGAAGTACAACCCCGACCTTGTGAAACTCATCGATGACCATTCCGACTTGGCTGGAAAACTTGCAGACCTCATTGAGGACGGATGGGCGGAAATCTACTATCAAATCTACAGCCGCTTCATCAGGTGATTTCTCAGGTGATTTCTTGGATAATTCGTCCGATGATTCTCTGATAAATTAACACATAAACGCACTTGGCTTGAAAAAACAGCGTTGTGGTTGCACGTTTTTCGGGAAAAATATCTAAATTTGCACTTGAATGGATGCTATTTGCTAAGGAATGGCATGAAAAGAAACAAACAAGTTACTGGAAGCAATGAAAAAAATAGATATCAAACAACTCAACGACAACGTTTTTGAGACCATAGGAAAAGAATGGATGTTAGTGACTGCCGGCACGGTAGACCACCACAACACGATGACTGCTTCGTGGGGATGCTTAGGTTGGTTATGGAACAAACCTGTCGCCGTGGCTTTTATTCGGCCGGAGCGTTTCACACACGAGTTTATCGAGACGAACGAACTGCTCACGCTCTCTTTCCTCGGACATGGAGAAGAGGCGCGCCGCATCTACAATCTCTGTGGTTCGAAGTCGGGGCGCGACTGCGACAAAACCATAGAGGCGGGGCTTACACCCGTGGCTACTCCAGAAGGAAGTACCGCCTTCCAGCAGGCAAGACTCACATTGGAGTGCCGCAAACTGTACAAGGGCAACATCCAGGAACAAAACTTCCTTGACTCTTCACTTGTCGCACAGTGGTATGGTGGTGCAAAGGGCGGTTACCACGACGTGTATGTTGTGGAGATTGTGGCTGCATACGTTAGCGAATAAAATATACTCCCTTTATTTCTGAAATACAACATTATGGCACAGGGAAAAACGTCTGTCAGGGAAAGGCAGAACACGAGATACAAAGAACCACACAAGTATCAGGTCATCATGTACAATGACGATTTTACTCCCATGGAGTTTGTGGTGGAGACTTTGCAGAATGTCTTCTTCAAGTCACCCGACGAGGCGAAACAACTCATGCTCAAGGTGCATTTGGAGGAGAAGGCAGTCATTGGCACCTATAGTTACGATGTTGCCAAGAGCAAGGCAGAAAAGGCAATGGCACTTGCCAAGTCGGAAAAATATCCGCTCAAGTTGTCATATATGCCTGAATAAAAACACGAATATGGATAGAATGGGACTTACAGGATACATGAGTGCCATCATGGATGACGCTCTCAAACAGGCTCGCGCCTTCGACCACGAGTTTGTGATGCCCGAACACTTGCTGCTGTCGTTGCTCAGACAGTACACTTTCTGTCAGGCGCTCACGGACGAAGGTATAGATAGCATCAAGATGCATGAAGAACTGGTGAACTGGCTTTCCACTCAGGAGAAAGTGCCGGCTACCGTCAAATATCTGCCCGAACCGTCTGCGCTCTTCAAGACGATGTTCGGTACTGCCTGCGCACTCGCTATTGCCGCAGGCAGAAATTTAGTCAGCGTACCACACTTTGTCCAGGCAATGTTCTCGTTGCCAAACTCGGAGGTGGCTTACCTCTTGGGCAAGGCTGTGGGCGAGCGACAGGTTGACTTCATCTCCTCAGTAAGCTCTTGCTACCCTCCTGCCAATGATACCGTAGGTGGTGTCATGATGGATGAAGAGGAGGAAGGCGAGTTGTATGATGATGATGGTGATGAATATGAAGGTGTGGTTCATCAGCCGCAAGACTGGCACCAGCTCGTCAATGACGTCACTGCTACGGTCGACAAGCGAGGGCCGCTCATCGGAAGAGAACAAGAACTGGAGCGTACTATACAGGTGCTCTGCCGTGCGGAGAAGAACAATCCGCTGCACATCGGAGAACCTGGTGTGGGAAAGACAGCCTTGGTCTATGGCTTGGCTCGCCGCATCAAAGAGGGACGCGTACCGGAGAGGTTGCGCGGTGCCCGCATCTACGCTATGGACATGGCGCAGATGATTGCCGGAGCTCAGTACAGAGGTGACTTCGAGAGACGTATTCAGATGGTGATGGAGGGCGCAACAAGCGAACCTGGCACCATTATCTACATTGACGAGATACACACCATTATGGGCGCTGGTCGTGGAGGTGATGGAGGCCTCGATGCTTCCAATATGCTCAAGAGATACTTGGAGGCGGGCGACATTCGCTTCATCGGCTCTACTACCTACGAGGAATACAACAGATACATGGCGCACAGCAAGGGCATCGTGCGCCGCTTCCAGCAGATAGACATCAAGGAACCTACCGAGGAGGAAACGGTAAGGATTCTCGAAGGCTTGCAGCAGAGATTCAACAAGTTTCATGGGGTCACTTATCGCAAGGATGCCTTGGAGTATGCTGTCCATGCCAGTGCCAAATATATTCACGACCGCTTCTTGCCCGACAAGGCGATAGACCTGATAGATGAGGCTGGTGCTTACCTTGAGGTGCATCCTGTGGAGTATCGCCACAGGTCGTATGTGACCAAGGCTGTCGTACAGCAGATTCTTACCAAGGTCTGCAAGATTGATGCAGCAGCCCTCACGGAGAATGGCAGCGATCAGCTTGCCACCCTGCAGAAACGTATGCTTGACAATATCTACGGTCAGGACAAGGCTGTCGAAGCTGTGGTGCAGTCGGTGATGATGGCGAAGGCTGGTCTTGTGGATGATGACAAGCCAATGGCTTCTTTGCTCTTCGTAGGTCCTACAGGTGTAGGAAAGACGGAGGTGGCTCGCCAGTTGGCGAAGGAGTTGGGCGTGGAATTAGTACGCTTCGACATGTCTGAGTATACGGAGAAGCACACGGTGGCTAAGCTCATTGGTTCGCCTGCAGGATACGTGGGCTATGAGGATGGCGGTCTGCTGACGGATGCCATCCGTAAGACGCCCAACTGTGTGCTCCTGCTCGATGAGATAGAGAAAGCACACAGTGACATCTATAATATCCTGCTCCAGGTGATGGACTATGCTCGCCTTACCGACAACAAGGGTCAAAAGGCTGATTTCCGCAATGTGCTGCTCATCATGACCTCCAATGCTGGTGCGCAATATGCTTCACAGGCAAGTGTGGGATTCGGCAGTCATGTGAGCCGTGGCGATGCGATGCTCGCACAGGTGAAGAAGACTTTCAAGCCTGAGTTTATCAACCGCCTCTCTGGAACCGTTGTCTTCGCAGACATGGACCGCCACATGGCTCAACTCATCCTGCGCAAGAAACTTGCCCAGCTGGAGACGAAGCTGAAGGCGAAGAACGTTACCCTTTCACTTACCGACAAGGCAAACGACCAACTGCTCGTATGGGGATTTACAAAGGAGTATGGTGCCCGTGAGATGGATCGTGCCATTTCCGGTCATCTCAAGCCCTTGCTCATGAAGGACATCCTTTTCGGAAAACTCAAGAAGGGTGGTAGGGCAATTGTCGATTTCGACGGCAAAGAACTGGTCATGGCGTAATTTTAAAGATAAAAAATGGTTTTCGATTTAGACGACGACTCTGGAGAAATCTTTTTCCCAGACCCACATTGTGGTGATGAAGACGGATGTCTTGCCATCGGAGGCGACCTCAGCGTAGAGCGTCTCATCTTGGCTTATAGTCATGGCATCTTCCCTTGGTATGGTTTTCGTGAACAGAAAGACATCCTGTGGTGGTGTCCTATGAAGCGTTTTGTCATCTTCCCTGAGGAAATCCACATCAGCCACTCGTTGCGCACACTTATCAAGAAAGATATGTATGCCTTTACCATCAACCAATGTTTTGACAGAGTGTTGCAGGAATGTGCCCATGTTAACGGGCGCAACATGGAACGTGGTGCATGGCTCGGTGACGATATGATCAATGCTTACAAAGCTCTTCATGAGCACCACTATGCGCTCAGTGTTGAGGTATGGGATAGGGAGACAAAGACTCTTGTAGGCGGTCTCTATGGCGTGAATATACGTAGGGTGTTTGTAGGAGAGAGTATGTTCTCAAAGGTGCCCTCTGCCTCCAAGTTGGCACTCGTCTTCCTCTCGTATTACATGAGGGAAAGGCAATGTACGCTCATTGACTGCCAACTCGAAACGCCCCACCTAAAGTCGATGGGTGGCAGGTATATTTCTTATGATGATTACCAGAAGATCTTGGACCAAGAATAAAGTTCTAAGATAACAGAGATTCGAAATTTACTTGAAGCATAAAGAGGGAGTTAAAACCCTCCAAAAGATAAATCCTTCCCAATTAGAGATGTTCTCCTATTGGGAAGGATTCTTCTTTATATGTTTATCTTCTGTCGTGTGTAAAAACTTTTGTACTAAAAATCTGCGTTTTTCTACACTTTCTTTTAGAATGAAACGACGAAGGCTGCACCAAGCACGAAATTGTGCATGTTCTTCTTGATGTTAGACATCAGGTTGGTGCCGTCGTGGTTCAGTTCTAAGTAGTCGTAGTCCTGACAGAAGGCATCGTAGGACCGCGGGTCAGCATATTTAAGGTACTCGCCTTGGTTCAAGTTCATTGTGTAGTGCTTGCGTGTGAAGTCGTAATCCACGAATACTTTCCAAGAGAAGTTCGACTTATATGCGTATGTCAGCGATAATCCAGTGCCATAAGTCATAGTGTTGTTGCCGCTCACAGTCATGTACTCCCAAGTTATGTCGTAGGGATCTCCTTTCTCAATCTTATCCACTTTGGGTACGATTTGGTTTCCCGCAAAGTGAGCGTCTACTTCAAGGTCTTGTATGACGCTTCGTCCGATGAGCAACTTACTTCCCAAGGCGAATCTTTTTGTCAACGGGAAATTGAAGTAAACGCCAGCGTTGGCAGAGAACTCCGTTATGTGGTCTGATTCGATAGTCAAGTCGTGTGTTGACATCCACCAGTCGACTCCGAGGCCGGATTCCGGATCCTTGTAGTCTTCATATCTGCTTTTGATTTTATCCTCGAATTTTGAAGATACATCGCTCCATCCTTTTATAGGGGTGCTTCTTACCTTTAGTCTTCCACCCACACCGATATATTTGTTGAAGAAGTATGCGCCTTCTACACCAACTACTGTGGCAGCGCCGAACTTAAGTTCCACGTCGGTATTCACGATGTCGGAATAGTCTGGCTTGAGTTCATATAAGCATAAGTCTTCTCCAGAGAATGTCAAGTTGCGGCTTCCCAGGCCTATACCCATCGACACACTGAAGAAAGAAGGGTTCTCTATTATGTTTGACGTGTTCTCAAGGTCGTTTCTTTTCAAGTGGTTGCCCTTGAAGATGAGATCGCTGAAACCATAGGCAAGTTCTGTTGAGAAGATACCGATGCCAGCTCCCGAGAGCACGTCGCTTACCCAGTGGCGGTTGTTGAGCACGCGCATCACACCCGTGGCGGTGGCTACTGCATATCCCGCTACTGAGTACCACGGACTGCGTGTAAGACCATATTCCTTGTGCAGGATGGTGGCACTGACAAAGGCTGTCGCCGTATGACCTGAAGGCCATGAGTTGCGGGAAGTCCCGTCGGGGCGTAGCTCCTTGGCTGTGTACTTGATGGGGTTGACAATGGCAGCCATGAGGGCATACGACATGGCACTGCTGGCAAGGTAACGCCAATGGTCGCTTCTGCCTTCCACTCCGGCAAAGTTGAGGACAGTGCTCAGTGCAAAGGGCGCATACTGCGTATAGTTGTCTATCTCGTTATGGAAATTGGTGATAAGACGAGTTCTGTTGTTCTTGTTGTTGTAGTCCTGTCGGAAACTCTTCTTCTCGCTCTTGGCAATGATGCCTGCCACGAAGATAGGGATGCCGACAAAAGTCATGTCGTCCATGAACTTGTATGGTTTCACGCCTGTCACGTCGATACTGTTGCTGTAGTCCGTCGTAGTCGTCGTGGCAAGGGTCTTCAACTTGGGCTGCTGCTCCCTGCTGTAGGCTACTTCCTCATTGTATGCAGGCAGTGGCGTAAGGCTTGTCGGCATACTGTCTACTGTGAATGTAAGCGGTTGGCTTGCATCCAGTTTCGTATAGCTATTGTAGCTTGTCTCTGCCTTCATGTGGATGGCTGACAGGCACAGAATAGCGATGATGGCTAATGATTTCTTCATGTTTGTGTCGATTTGTGCTGTGCAAAGTTACAAAAAAAAGTCGACACAAGCATAAAACTGTCGTTTTTTTGCTTGTGCCGAGCGTTATTCTTTCTGTCTGAACTGTTTTCTTCTCGAAAAGTGGTCTTTATTCTGACAGTCAGGGCAGTATTTCTTTAGAAAATCGGTTCGCCGATGCAGCCGTCTGGTGCCTGTATGTGGAGCAGCGCGCAGACGGTAGCTGCGATGTCGGTCATGTAGCATGGCTTGGTGCTTGCTCCCTGCTTGATGCCCCATCCCATGAATACCAAAGGGATGTGGGTGTCGTAGCCGTTCCATGCACCGTGCGACGTTCCCCTCATGCCGTGGTCGTAGTAGTCAGGCTTCAGCACTACCTGTACGCCACCGCTACGCTCTCGGTTATAACCGTTGATGATGCGGTACTTCACTTCTTCGGGGATGCTTGACACGGAAGCCTTTTCCATGTCGCAGGCATAGAGCACGTCTTTGTCTTTCTTCAGGATGTCTACAGCAGTCTGTTTCACTTGTGCATAGTCCATGCCCAACGAGTCTATCTTGTTGGTGTCGAAGAATACCTGGTAGTTGAATACTGCCTTTACAAGGTTGCCTGCGGAGGGGTATTTTGCCTTCAGAGCCTCGTTGAGTTTGTTTTGGGCTTCCTTGGTGTTCCAACTGCCTGCAGGTATGCGACGGTCTTGCAGGAACTTGGCATTGTTCATGCCGCCATGGTCAGCGCTGAGGAATATGAGGTAGTTGCCCTTGCCCACCTTCTGGTCGAGATAGTTGAAGAAGTCGGCGAAGTCCTTGTCCAGTCTGAGGTAAGTGTCTTCCATCTCCACGGCGTTGGGACCCACCTGGTGACCGATGACATCGGTGCACGAACAGCTGATGGCAAGGAAGTCGGTCTCCTCGCCACCGCCGAGGTTCTCACCGTCAATGGCAGCCTTTGCCATTTCGAGCGTGTAGCTGTTGCCGAACGGTGTGCTGCGGAGAATGCCAGCACCGTATTTCTTGTAGAGGGTAGGAAGGTCGAGCGGAAGGGTTGCCTTCACGCCTGGTTTGACACCGTCCTCATAGTCATTCTCGTCGGCAGTGCTCTGCTTGTAGGTGTCGATGGGGTAGAGAGTGTTCCATTTCTCAGAGAGGTATTTCTTGGGGAGGTTCTTCTCGTTGAACTTGTCCACCCACTCGGGTAACTTGTCCATGTAGAATGTGCTGGTGATGAACTTTCCGTTCTTGGAGTCAAACCAGTAGGCGCCGTTGGCATGGTGACCAGCGGGGAGGATGGCGGCACGGTCTTTGATGGCGACACCGATTACCTTGCTGCGGTCGTTGGTGGCAATGCGCAGTTCGTCACCGATGGTGGTACACCACATGTTGCGGGGTGACTCCAATCCTGCCTTTCCGTTGGAACCGACAGGCTTCACGGTGTGGTCTTCCGTGCAGTATACCACCTTGCCGTCCTTCATGAAGTTGTTGCCTGCAATGCCGTGGATGGAAGGGACAGAACCCGTGTAGATGGAGGTGTGACCGATGGCTGTCACGGAAGGGATGTAAGGCAGACGGCAGTTCTCACAACTGAATCCTTCTGACAGCAAACGCTTGAAGCCGCCCTCGCAATAACGGGCTTGGTAGCGGTAGAGATAATCCCACCGCATCTGGTCGACCACCAGTCCTACTACTAACTTTGGACGCTCTGGCTGTGCCTGCGCTACTGCGCAAAAGGCGAAAAGCACAAAGATGAGTTTCAAAATCTTTTTCATACGTATTCTTGTTTGTGTTTCTTTAGCTGCAAAGGTACGACTTATTTGTTACAAAAAGGTGACGGACAGATGAATATTTTGTATTTGGTTACAAAAAAGCGTTTTCTGCGTCTTTTAAAGTAGGGAATGTTCCCTGAAAAGTGAGAAGCCAAGACATAAACATTCGTTCTTACACATAAATATTTATCTAATAAAAGCTATAATCTACAAGACTATGATCAAGTCAAAAACATTGCTCTCCGTGGCTCTTTTCTCGTTGATGCCATGGACGGCATTTGCGCAGATGGTGAATATCATTACCGGAAAGGACGCCTCTGCCCGTCAACAGTATGCCGCTGAGTATCTGCAGAAAAAGCTCGATGTTCTCGGCTTTCCGTCGGTTGTCAACGGCAAGAAGGGCGAATACCGCATCATGCTCTCGCAGGCAGCCGACACCACAGGACTGAAGAAGGAAGGGTTCTCCTGGGGCAGAAAGGGTAAGAAGATACAGCTCAAGGGCAACGACGGCTCTGGTGTCATTTACGGATGTAATGAGATCGTCGAATATGTGCAGCAATATGGTAACCTGAATGTGCCGGAGAGCAAGAGCGATGCGCCCGAGATGGTGCTTCGCGGTGCGTGTGTCGGCTTGCAGAAGACGGTCTATCTGCCAGGCCACCAGGTGTACGAGTATCCTTATACGCCCGAGAACTTCCCTTGGTTCTATGACAAGGCTCAGTGGATCAAGTACCTCGACATGTTGGTCGACAACAAGATGAACTCTCTCTATCTCTGGAACGGTCATCCTTTCGCCTCGTTAGTTAAACTAAAAGACTACCCCTTTGCTCTCGAAGTGGATGAGGCTACCTTCAAGAAGAACGAGGAGATGTTCTCTTTCCTTACCAAGGAGGCCGACCGCCGTGGCATCTTTGTCATACAGATGTTTTATAACATTATCCTTTCCAAACCCTTTGCCGACCATTACGGACTGAAGACGCAGGACCGTCATCGCCCCATAACTCCTCTTATCAGCGATTACACCCGCAAGTCTGTTGCCGCCTTCATAGAGAAGTATCCTAATGTGGGACTGTTGGTGTGTCTCGGCGAGGCGATGAATACTTACGAGGATGACGTGGAGTGGATGACCAAGACCATTATCCCTGGTGTGAAAGACGGGCTCAAGGCTCTCGGACGAACCGACGAACCTCCTGTCCTGTTGAGAGCGCACGATACTGACTGCAAGATGGTGATGGAGGCTTCCCTGCCGCTCTACAAGAATCTATACACCATGCACAAGTACAATGGTGAGTCGCTGACGACCTACGAACCACGCGGTCCTTGGACCAAGATACATACTGACCTTGCCGCCTTAGGCTCTACTCATATTAGTAATGTACACATCCTTGCCAACCTTGAGCCCTTCCGCTGGTCGTCTCCTCTGTTCGTACAGAAGGCCGTTACGGCAATGCATGATACGCACCATGCCAATGCACTTCACCTCTATCCGCAGGCAAGTTATTGGGACTGGCCTTATACGGCAGACAAACTGTCTGGAGGAAAAAGGGAAATGCAGTTGGACCGCGACTGGATGTGGTACAAGACATGGGGACGCTATGCGTGGAACTGTCGTCGGGACTTCGGAGATGAAGGAAAATACTGGGACAAGGTGCTTGCCGACTATTACACTGCCGACAAGCAGACAGGTTCTGAGTCTCTTTCCGTTGCCGACAGCATACGCAAGGCTTACGACGAGAGCGGTGAGATTGCTCCCAAACTGTTGAGACGTTTCGGAATCACGGAGGGCAATCGCCAGACACTGCTTTTGGGTATGTTCATGAGTCAATTGGTCAATCCCTACAAATACACCATCTATCCCGGGTTTTACGAGAGTTGTGGTCCGGAGGGTGAGAAACTCATCGAATACGTGGAGAAGGAATGGAAACACCAACCCCACATTGGCGAACAGCCCCTCGACATCGTGGCACAGACAGAGGCGCATGGCGACAAGGCGGTGGCTTCCATCGATGCTGTGGCTGACAAGGTGACTGAGAACAAAGACGAGTTCCGCCGTCTGCAGAACGACATGCACTGCTATCGTGAGTTCGCTTATGCCTTCGGATGGAAGGTGAAGGCTGCGCAACATGTCCTGAACTACAAGTGGGGCAAGAATCTTTCCGAATTGGACGCTGCCGTGCCTTTGCTCGAAAAGAGCCTTGCACACTACCGTAAGTTGGTGGACCTTACCAAGGACACTTATCTCTATGCCAACTCCATGCAGACGGCACAGCGCCGCATCCCAATCGGTGGCGATGGCGGGCACATGAAGCACTGGAGTGAATTGCTCCCAAAATATGAGCAGGAGCTTGTCAACCTGAAGAAGAATATCGAGATGCTCAAGGCTCAGGCTTCCGGTAAGTATAATATGAAGGCTGAGGTCATCAAACCTCTGAAGGATGCCAACATCGAGATGCAGGGGCTTAAGACGGTAAAGATAGAGAAGGGCGCACGGCTCTTCAGCGACCTTGACAGTGTGGTGACCGACTTCGCTCCCGAACTGGCGGGTATGAAGGCTTATGTCATGAACAGTGGAGAGTTGAGGAAGAACTCTGCAAAACTCGTCTTTTCTTGCAAGAAACCCATTCGTTTGTTGGTGGGCTATTTCCGCGATGACCAGATCAAGTATGCCAAGGCTCCCAAACTCGAAACGGACGCCACGGCGAATGACTACGGACAGGCTGAGCCCTTGCTTACCAGTGCCATACGCATAGACGGAATGCCGCAGGTCAATGTGCATCAGTATGATTTTGAGGCTGGCAACCACACCTTGTTGTTGCCGAAGGGCATCATCCTTGTATTGGGTGCTACCACCGACAAAGTCAGTCAGCGTGACGCTGGTCTCTCAGGCACCGACAAGGCGATAGACTGGTTGTTCTATTGATGCTTCTCTTCTTATGAGATGTTCTTTTCTCATGAGACAACAACTGGAGGGTGAATCATATACGAAAGTTGAATGACAAGTCTTGGCGACAACATTGCCGCCAAGACTTGTTTTTTTAGGGGACAGCTTCGTGGCGCATTCCTCTTTTTAAACTGCGCCCTCATCGCCTACATCGTCATCAACTCGCTCACGTCGTGCAAGACGAAGTACGTCACCGTCCCCGAATACCACACGGAATATGTAGTGCGCTCCGACACCTTCCACACCATGGACTCGGTGCTCATCCACGACTCCATCTACACATACATGACTGGAGACACCGTTATCGTCAACAAGGTGCGCTACCGTGACCGCATCAGCAACGTGTTGCACACACGCATCGACACCATCTTTCGGCAAGACAGCGTGAGAGTGAAGGAAGAAGTGCCTGTGGAGAAGGAACTCACCAGCTACCAGAAGGTGTACCTCGCCGTGGGGAAGTACGCCACCGCCATCATCGCACTCACCGCCCTCGTCTCGGTGCTCTCGCTCCTGTTCTGGGCAGGGCGCAAACTAAAAATAAAAAACTGAATAAAATTGGAATGGGAATCCTTGCATGTTTCAAATATTATTATTAAATTTGCAACAGAAGATGACAAAAGGCTTTGGCTTATGCTTGAAATATTGATAATATCTGGTATATTGGCTTATGCAATACTCGGTATGGGACATATCCTTGCCAAGGTTGGAAGCCGTACCCATTCGTCATCATTGACTTCAAATGATAATGAAGACTGTGAGGAACCTATCCCTCTTCTTTCACCACATAACTCTGTGAGCGAGATAACACAAAAGAATGGACGTTATTTTATTACCATCGAAAACTCTGTCACCGGGGATAAAAAGACGGTAAGTAATAGGTTTAAAAAATACCTATGTTGGGAAGCTCACGATGTCGCTTTTGACTTTGCCGTCAAAGAGCGAAAAGAATATCATACCTGCTAAATACGAGACCGATAGAGCAAAGGTCTCGTATTTTTGTTTATACGTTACTCTCATTACTTTTGCCATAGATTATTTTTTTTGATTATGGCAACAAATACAGATACGCATGTCAGCAGGGTCATCCTTGACACCAAGGAGGCAAAAGACAAACTCAATGAGTTGGAAGGTAAACTGCGAGAAGTGAAAAAGGCAAGAGACGAGGCTTACGCAAAAGGTGAGTCTACTACTGCCCTCGAAAAACAAATCAAAAGACTGGGAGCTGAAGTCAACAACTACAAGACAACACAGGAGAAGGTGAACCAAATACTGAAGAACCTATCCTCAGCGTCGTATAAGGACTTAAATAATGTTGCGAAAGCTCTCAACAAGGAACTGAAAAGCGGTGCCATAGAGCGCAACTCGGAAGAATGGAAAAAGCTACAGGGACAGCTCAAGGACGTGCGTGCCGAGATGAAACGCATCAACGACGAGTCGAAGGACTCTGGAAGTATGTGGTCCCGTTTCG
>CAVCDC010000059.1:0-16415 GCA_963600865.1 Firmicutes bacterium CAG:103 | reverse complement strand
TTTGCAAGGTCTTTGCCTCGCCATTGAGCAATATGAAGTGGCGTGATAAGTCCATCTTAAACTACATTTACTTATTATTTTGCATTGTTCTTTAATGTTATCTTTGCTATTGTCAATTATTAAATCGTAGCATAAAGAAGTCCAACTCTTCTATATTATTAAGCTTAAATATTTTTTCATTCCCGTTTGCTGGTATCAACGTTTGGTTTGCCTGTTTTTGGAGATAGGACAAGTAATGCATACTCGCCAACATAGGAATTGGAGCAATATAAAAATTATGCCCCATAAGCCACATATCAAACATACCATTGTTTTTTAAGTCTTCAAGAAGCTTTGGACCCATACATAATTGCGGATGTCTCAAACCTTCTTCTGCAGGTGACAAAATGACATTATTGAAGGCATAATATACAGGAAGATCATTCAAATCATATCTAGTAAAATTTCTTACCGCATCAAAAACTGGATTGTTTCCATCTTTGGTTACGGCATGATATTTCTGAAGGAATATCTCGTAAAGTCCTCGTTTGAATTGCCTAGTAACTGCTGAAGAATTGAATGTATTTCGTATCTTGATGCTATTGCTTTTATGATGATAGCTGAAATAAGCAGAACGGAACGATTTATATGAATTACTATTTAAGTTCTTGCCAAACATACGAAATGCACTCAAAATTTCCTTAACTGCATGGTCAACACATGGAACACCGTGACGACCTTTTGGAGCCGTACCAAAATAATGGTTACACTCATCACAAATGTCAAATCCAGTCTCTGTTCCTCCCAAACTTTTGGGAATTATATGTGGAATAGTGTAAAATGTCACATCTGGCTCTTTACGTCCACACCAAATGCATTTTCCTGTATGTTTGAATGTTGTCATATTGTTCTTTTATAAGATTATGTTCACATGCTTTATTCCTCCGTTTTATTGATAGCCACGTTGAATGCCTTGCATCGGCGAGCCTTTTGGTTGGAGCGACTCAGTGAGAAGCGTCCAAACTTCTCATAGATGTCGAGGCCTCGGCCGAGTGTGATAGTCCAACCTGTGTCGGTTCGGATAAGACGGTCATGGTCTGCCTTGAAATCATAAGTGAACTCAATGCCTATTGGTAGCAACTCGTCTGCCAAATCGTTGAAACTGTCTATAACCTCTGCCACCTTCTCGTCATCATCGTTCTGGGTACTCAAATGTATCTTCACGTTATCTTGTATCGTGATGTCCTTCACCATCTGAATGAAGTCCACGAGATTGTCAATCTGGTAGGGCAGGCGAACGAATGGATCTGTCACGCTGATTTCTTTTGCAGAGCGTAGATAGTCGCCAAACAAATCTTTGTAAGTCACACCGCCTTGGTTTTCACGTATGGAGATGGTCTTGGCTACAAGTGGCTTTATTCGTGGACGTGAAGCTTTCTTTTCTTCGCTAACAGTATTCTCTTCCGTTTTTTCTTCGGTAGATGTTGTTGGTAGAGTCTCTTCCAGTTCTTCCTCGCTTTCAGTCTTTTGCTCAATCACATTCTTGTGATGATGTTCCAAATTTTCAAGCGTTTCTACTTTGACCACATCGTCTGTTTCAAGCCAAGTGTATTCAAACTTTGCTGGCTCGGCACAGAATGTACTGTCAATGATATACAGTTGGTCTTTCACACGTTTACGACCCTCCGCAGCGAAATCAATGATTTCTTTCGCTTCCTCATTCGTCATCTTACCGTCAGGATATATCAACTTACACAAGCCGGAGAATGTTTTGCGTATGGCATTGTGGTCTCGTTCTGACAACGTACCACTAAACTTAGTATACTTTGCGAGATTGGCAGAGTAGTCTATGCCACGCATCTCGTGAAGAATGGCTGAGATGTAATCGGTAATAAGACCATATCCAGTGCTGAACGAAGCCTTCTTCAAGACCTTTACTTCCCAACCTGGATTATACAGGTGTATGCGGTCGAGGAAAGCGCCTGTCTGAAGGAAGTCGCTCGGGATTGACTCAAATAGATGGGAGTTTTTGAGCATATAAGGCACAGTATGCTTAGTATTCCCGACGAATGACATAGATGCAGTACTCTCATGTGTACCCTTACCACGGTTGAATGACTTATTGGCAAGATAGTTCTGCATCGTATCTACCAATTTGGCTTCGATGGCACGGTGCGGTTTCTGCTCATATTCATCCCAAGCCACTACGTCCCAATAACCTACAAGTCCCAATATTTCTTTGTTTCCAGACATCTTTACAAAAAGACGTGCAGAGGTTACGTCGCCACCGCTCACCAATACACTGTATGGCGAGAACTCCTGATAAACGTGCGACTTACCCGTCCCCTTTGGACCGAGTTCAAGAAAATTGAAGTTGTTCTCTATATGTGGCAGCAAACGTGCCAAAGCAATAAACTTTTCACGTCGATTCAGTGGTTCTGGATTAAGCCCGATGGTATGCATCAGCAAGTCAATCCACTCGTCGGTAGTGAATTTCTCACGTTGCGCCACATACTCCTCTAAGTCGATGTTGGAAATCTGAATAGGTTTGAGAGATTGTATTTCCCAACGTATGTGGATGTCCTCACCTGAAAGATAGTTGATTTTGATGATGCTCCAAACACCATTTCCAGACAGCAACTTCGGGTTACGCTGTACAATACTGTCGCCAATAGGAATCTTGGTGAGTCCGAGGTTGGCAAAAGCCACTTCGTATTGATCTTGCTTGTCATTCAGCGTGGCTGTAATCTTGTCAATGACAGTATAAGAACCACGCTCACGAATCTTGCCCTTGATGAGGTCTGCCTCTGCACGACTAATGTAGTTGTTGCGGATGACAGTCTTCACCTTCTCAACACCTTCCTCTATAATCTGCGGATCATCGCTGGCGCAATATTGTCCCAAAAGATATTCCAGAACGTACGTCGGAACAGGCAGGTTGCCTTTTACCTGAAAAGCCAAGTCCTTGCGGACCACCTTGCCCATGAATGCTGCTAATATTTTGTCTTGTAGTGCCATAAGCCTTAAAAATCGTCTTGTTCTATCAATGTATTATTGACTATGTTTTTTTCGATGACAGGGTTCAGCAAGTCGTCTTTCTTAAACACCTTGAATCGCATAATCTTCGATGTTGCCGACTGTGTTACAGTTAGGTCAACCTCATAGATGCGGCTTGCGCCCATCTCTGTGTCTGTGGAATTGAGCGTGATGGTCTTCACTGGGGTTACAGGCTCGTCACCCACATACACAGCACATAGCACAGTGAGTTCCTGCATATCCATCGACACCGCCTCGCCCTGCACCAAATGTGCTTTTAGACGGCTTGATGAGATTGTCAATGTTGGTTCCAAGAGTGAGACACTCACCTTTTGCTTGGCGTTAACACGTTTGTAACGGCTGTGGATGACAGGAATGACAAGTTCTTCCAATGACGCACCGCCATGGGCAAACTGATAGTCTCCTCCTTTTACAGAAAGTCGATTTGCTCCAGTCGGAACGGCCACTATGTAGTCCCCTTTCATTGCCGATACACTTTGCAGTGGGAATTTGGTGATGCCAGTAATCTCTGCATCCGATTGGCAGATGTAATATCGGGTCGTTTTGTCCGTGCTATCTTCAGTGATGCTTTGTTTGTCTTTCTCTTCAAACGTCATGTCATTATACAGAAATCCATGGTCGGCGGTGATGATCACTTCCGTCACGTTGGCCTGGTCGTGAATGAAAGTCACCAATTGCACAAGTTCGTCAAACACATCCTTACAAGTAGAGGCAAACGTTTTGAGCGAACATCCATGACAGTTTTCATCGAGCGTATTGTGGAACACATATACGAGTTTGTGTTTGAACACCTCACGCTTCTCCGTCTTCGACAATGCCATAAGCTGTTTGTAGCTGATACACAACGAATCTTCGTTGTAGTTTTGCAGATGGCTTGTGCGAATATCGGTGGATGTCAACACTTTGCTGTCAACCTCCATGTCTTCACCCGTACAGTTCATCGTGCCGTGTGGCAGTAACGATGGCTTACAGTATTTTGTTTCCGTAGGCAACATGGCTAGAATTGGAGTCAATGTAGCCACATGTTTCTTACCTGTCAACTGCTGCATAAGTTCCTGTGCCATTTCGTAGCGCAGTGCATCACTTACGATAACGGCCATTTTCTGTTTCTGGTTCTGAAGCCTGTTCTTGAAGAAATCAGGTTGGCGTTCAAGAGTAGTGATGGTTTCAAACCCTGTGCCGAGTTCTTTGATGCAGCGAACCCATTCCAAATTCAACTCATTGACAACTGCTGCATAGTCCACGTCAAGCTTAGCTTTTGTCTGATCTACCAATTCCGTTTTTGAAGCCAAGTCCAGTTCGGCAAAGGCGCACATAGTCTGACGATAGTACATGTCCAACAAGTAAAGTTGGGACGTATATTTGGCGATATAGATGTCGGGAGTATTGAGTTTCAGTGTGTCAACTGCATTTAGCGTACTATAAAACTTGCAGATGTTGCAATAGAACTCCATCACTTGCTTGAACGAGTCCTCAACGAGATCGTTGTCGGTCAGATTCTGCAGACGTTCGTCCACATAGCCAGGATTTGTGTACAAGTGTTCCTTGACAAGCCGATGTGCAATCTCTTTGCTCATCTTTTCTGAGAGAAATGAGTAGTGCGCATCAGTACCATAGACATCCAGCAGTGTTTCCTCCTTAATGTTCTGCGCCAACTTGTCAAAAGCAGGAGCAAAAGTCTCATGCAGTTTTGTGTTTTCTGCAATAGATGAGAGAATGGTGTTCAGTTCCTGCAAGCGTACTCCGTTCTGAATTTTGAGTTGCTTGTATGGGTCTGCGTTGTTGACAGCGAGTTGTTGGGTAATTGCATTATACTTCATTGCTTCAACCACTTTCTTCATCGGACTGCCAGACAATTCATCATAAGCAAAGCCTACGAGCGACATGATTTTCTCTTTCAGAGCTAACTGTACATCATTGGCTCTTACCTTGCTGTTTGAAGAGAATTTGTTCCAAAATGTTGTGGCTTTACTTTCGTCTTCACTACCACACAGAATGATGATACGGGCAATAATTTGGTACCACTCCAACATCTTGGCGCTATCAAGATAAGCCGACAGGATTCCGCGGTAGCAGGTGTCAAACGAGAATGCCTTACTATTGTATAAAGGTGAGAACACTTTGTTGAACTTGTCTCGAAGCAATTCTGTGATGTGTCTCTTGAAAAAGTCAGCATACTCCATAGGGATGCCACGTTGTTGCATGAAGGCAATGGCATCTTCTTCATGGAACACCATGTTGGCTCTGAGCACACTCATCAAAGGGAAGTTAATGCATGCGTCTGGTGTGTTCGGTTCCATTTGCCTAAACACCAGCACCACATTCTTGTCTTTCCATTCTCCAGCGAGTTTCACTTTGGTCGTAAACCAATCGTCCTCGAATATCTGATAAATATAGTTTTCCGGCCATGGGTCGTTGCACTGCTCTATCTCATAGCGCACCATTTCCATCGGGTCGAACACAAAGAGAACTCTTAGTTCGGCTCGTGATTCAAAGTAGTTATATATCTTTTCTCGAATTGTCATTGTCTTTAAATTTATTTATCCAGCAATTTGTTGTTTACCCAGATGAAGGACGTTGCCTTCTTGCTCTGGTTTCTTGTCTGAGCACCAAACAGTACAAGTAGGCGACTTATCTTTCATTGTTACCGTATAGTTGAACTCGTCTATTTTCTTAACACGTTCTGCTTTACAATCCATAAAGACGGTTGTGCAATATGGAATGTTGAACTTTTTCTTGTTTACCATGACATCGCCTAAGGGAGAGCATTGTATCATGATGAAATCTTCACAATTGAATTTCTCTATAGGCATGTTATGTGGGTCTCTTGAATCTATCTCAAAAGTAATTGTGGCATTTTTTGGCAATTCCTTTCTAAACCCCTTGTTTATGTGATAGTGATAAACACACAATGCAAAGTAGAGACGCGCTTCACTATAGTTCTCATAAATTTCGAAGTCCACATCCATCTCCATTTCTATCCGCCGGATAGTTTCATAGTAGAGTTTTATCTTTTTGAACTCGTCTATGTTTTGGCATGACTCCGCATTAGATTTTAGAGTAATTCCGTTTACGAAGAATGTTTCGTCTGAGAATGAACCGATAATAAAGTCAATCCATTTCAATGCATCACTACTATTGGTGTAAGTGTCATTGTAATGAATTGTAACATTCATATCGTTTGACACACCATCTAATGACATTGTCATAATGCATATAGGAGTTTCCACATCAATAAGAATCGCATTAGCCTCCTTATGCCGATACCCCATCAATGTCTCTTTAAAGCCGATTGATGGCATCTTGATGGCCACAGGAATGTTTTCAACAGTTGGAGCAAATATCAAACTACTTATATCTTCCTTACTACTGAATCGAATTCCGTTTATTGTATGAGAAAAGTTGTTCAGATTAGCCGCAGGGATTTTTAATGCGGGTATACTTACATGTGTACCATTCAAGAACAGCTTTGAATTATAGACTCTTTGTCGAATCGCATTGTTTATATCAGCTGGTACTGTAAAGTCGATTTTATCTTTTCTCTGGATGCCTTCTTTTACTCTTATATCTTCTATTTCGTTTTTGTCTTCTAAATGAGTCGCAGTTGTGAACAGTCCACCATTCAAAGACAAGAAAGCATCGTAAGTTTCCTGAGCAACGTTCTTGTGCCGGAAGTCTTTAACGATGTTTTCCTTCAATCCTGTAAGAATTTCATCAAGAACTTCCTCGGCTGTTGCTTTTATATAGGCGACATCATTTTTCTTCAACTGCCTTTCTTTGGATTTTGGTATTGATGGTGAAATCAAGAACATACCCCTCATGCTATTGCCGATGGATTCGCGTACGGTTTTGATAATGTCCAAGATATTGTCATCTTCCAATCCATAACCAATAAATACTACATGTTTTTTGATGAAAGTATTTTTCAACTCTTCCCAAATGAAGTTGAAACGTTTGTTGTCGAAAAAGCCTTTGTAATCACTATCTGATATAATGATAGAAGAACTATCGTTTAGAGACGTAATGTCACCATGCACTTTATATATGGTCACAAGGTGATCATCAGTGAAGGCGCACCCCTCATTGGCTGTAACGACCATACGCTTTGATTTAGGATATGCATCCTCTATCAAAGTGTCATAGTTCGTTGTAAATATCTTCTTTATGTGCGGAATACGTGTTAGCGCATCTTGGTCTGAAGTATCTTTCGGTTCAAATGAGAACAGATTTCTTAGTAACACCATCAAATCATTGCGCCCGTTGCAATCTTTTATGAAAGCTTCGGACACAGCACGCAATTTGGTGCGTTTTTTCTTAGGAATACTGTCTGAAAAAGACTGCCCTCCTTCTTCTAATATGGAATTTATAATATCCCATACTCCCGGTGCGCCAGCCTTTAAGGAAAAGCCAGCCCCAATAAAAAGAGCTACTTCCTCTTTTCTAATGTATTTGATAAGACGTTCTAAATTTCTGTCCATTCAATGATGTTTTGTTTTTACTTCAGTTTCTGTAATACATCACCATACTTGGCATAGTTCACCACCACGCCATCGTCGAGGTCGATGCTGATTTGCTTGTTTGCTACTTCGTGCAGACGCACATCGTATTCGCGACACTCTTCCAGACTTTTGCCGAAATCTTTGAGTTGCTTGCGCTCTATGGCTGAAAGCTCTGCCTGACGTGCCATCAATTCGTCAATACGCTGTTTGAGCCATTCTATGTAGGGCAACAGATACTGGTTGCGCACCTTGCCCACGGTATATGCATCCATACGGTGCATGTAAACAAGGACACGGAAAGCACCCTTTTTCGATGCAAACAACCAGTAGATGGGGCGACTCTGGTACATCTTCTTGTGGTCTTTCCAAAAGTCTTTTTGCAGATATTCGCTAAGACTTTTGCCCAATGCCTGCTCCATGTAGTTGAGGTTCTCTGTAAGTGCATCTGCGCCAAAGGCTACCTTTACAAACTCTGCCAGTCTGCCCACGGCATTATCGCTGAAAGGTGAATTGTCGTCCATCAGCGGAATGATGCCGTCATCGTCAATGGCAAAACGACTGTTCGGAACCAGTTCCTTGTACCGTGCCACATCATCTCCTTGGTTGGCAAGTATCAGACCTGGCTTGTAGAGGCTATAACGTCCCATCATGCAACCCACGGCATAGCTGATAAACTGCTTGATGATAACGTCGTCGTGCCACACTATCTGGTTGTCCTCAATGCTTATTTCTCCTTGCTGCAAGATGGTGATCTCGTCGAGGGGAACGTCGGGTGTCAGCTCGTCTTGCAAGCCATAGATTTCTATGAATTGGCGGTTGAGCTCCTCCTCGTTGCGGTGGAGCTGCATGAAGTGGTCTTCCCACTCAGCCTTGTAGTTCTCCACGAGCACTTCGAGGGGCTGAAGGAGGTCGGGCAGATGGAACGGCCCGATGTTGTCGATGATGTCATCCTCCGACATCACTCCACGCTCCTGCATCTCAAACAGAATCGTGTCGAGCTGCTGCTCCCAAAGGGGATTGCGCCGGAAATCCCAACTCGTCTCGTGGGAGTCCCAGTCGTACTTGGAGAGGAAGATGTTTTGCTGGACCAAATCAGAGATATATTGATTATCAATATCTTTATATGGAATTCTCCCCATTGGACCTTCGTGATAATCTAAAGTTGGGGCTAATGTTTGAAGAAAAGCTACCACTAATGGACTATTAAGATAACCCATTATAACATTGTTTTTATTTTCATCTTCAGGAAAGCAAACAGAACCTTTAGTTTCAAACAACCAATTCCTATCAAAATATCTAAACGAAGGCTTTCCTGAGGCAATGGTTGACCATGTAGAACCACATTTGGTAAAATATCTCCATCTATTCCTAATAACCGAACCTTTAAATGCTGTTAGTTCTTCACCATCATTTTCCCAATTTACAACATAATACATATTTCCGAACCATCGTCTAAATGTTCCTCCCTTTGTGGTGGGGAACCATTTTTTTTGTGAGCGAGCCGCTAACGCGGCATTTTCACAACCGAATTGGATTCGGTTGTAGCCCACCTCAAACCAGAGGCGGAGGAATCGTGCGTTGTCTGCCGTAGCCAACCCTTGTGTTGGCTTACAAACGGCAGACAACGCACGATTCCTTGTAAAGGTTTCGTAAATTTTCTCGCTCACCCAATACCCAATCGGACATCCCGGAATCTTCTCGAAGTTCTTCTGGGCCACGTTTGGATAGTAAACACAGTTGCCATCCTCATTGCCATGGATATGCGAAAGGAAGAGCAGCTCCTTGTCGGCGCAGTTCTTACCATCCACCAAACGATAATAGGAACCTCCTTGGGAAGTTGGCTCATGTTTGCTAAGAACAAAGGCTGTGTTCTGCACAACTTCTCCACTCAGTTCGTCGAAGGTACGTGGCCCGAGATGGAGCATTGAGTCAATACTTGTATTGGAGAGCAGACTGTTACGCAGATTCTCAAATGATGATAAGAACATCCAACTCTGCATGTTTATCATACCGTACTTACCGTTTGGAACAAGACGTTCTGAGGCCACCATCATGAATACAGAGAAGAGGTCAGCCTTGCCATCAGCATAGTTCTCTTTCACATACTTGCTCAACACCTCGTTCATGTTACCACTTCCCATATAAGGTGGATTAGCAACTACACAAGTGTACTTGTCGGTGAGAGCAAGCATCAGTTCAAACGCAGGGCGGTACACCACAATCTGTTTGCGGCGTAAAGTCTCATGTTCCCAATAATCAAGTGACTCCTTGATTACATTGCGAGCATGGTCGGAGAGAGTGAACTTCATGATGGCACCAAGCGTGTCGGCATTCTTCATCAGTTCAAAGGCGTCCTTTATCTCCTCAACATCATCATCCGTAGGAGTATCATGCTCAGGTGCTCCACAGAAATAGTCTATGAAATCATTGAGCGAACCATAAAGACTTTCGTCATACGCCTCAGGCATGTCGAGCACACGAGGAATAACGGGAACATCGAGGAACGAACGGTCTTTTTGGCAAGCCTTCAGCAACAGGGCAAACATGGAGAGTTGCTTAGCACGGGTGTCAAGATCGATGCCAATGAGGTTTTGCGTGAAGATGCTGCGAATGGCCTCCTCACGACTATAGAACTCAGAAAGATACATGTCGTAGAGCAAGTCGAAGGCTTCAAGCAAAATGTGTCCTGATCCACAGGCAGGGTCGATGACCTTGATTTCTTCCAATGAGGAATAGCGATAGATGTTGTCATCGCTGCCGCCTTCTGCCTTTGGCACAAGATACTTCATCTTCTCCTCCAACGAATCACCAGGATTGTTGTCGAGCCAAACACGTCCCAAAGTGTTTTGCACCATGTATTTCACAATCCAGTTGGGCGTGAATATCTGCGTGGCAGGTGCAATGTCGTCAGCCTCTGCCTTATGTCCTTTCTTAAAGGAGGCAAACACATCGTCCTTACGCTCAGAGATATAGAACTGATAGAGCCAACCAAGAAGCTCCGTGGTTTGGTAATCTTCGTCGCTGATATAGTCTGCGCTGTTGAGCATATCCACAAATCCGCCAGCATCGAGGATGTCGTCGGGCAGGAGTAGAGATGTATAGTCGCTGATGGTACCAAAACAAGTACTGATGATAGCGTTGTCGTGACAGAAAGCAGTGATGAGCAGCGAGAACTGTTCATATGTTTGTCCAGGGTCGCTGATGATGCCACGAAGACGCAGTCGCTCGGCAGAATCCATTTCGGGGAAACGGCCTTGGCGTGCCTCACTCACAATATGAGGTACGCGGATAGTAGGATCGTCGAACGTGAGCACACGGTCAATGAATCCGTTCTTCTGCAAAATGCGTATAGCCACCAAGCGGTTGAACCATGTGTATGCCACTTCCTCATACACCTGTTTCACGCCATGGTGCTGTATTGCCTCGTAGAGCGAGAGCCATTGGGTGTAGAACGACTCAGGCAGTTGTTGGCCACGATAAAGTGTGGCGCCTTGCAGTTGCTGAGGAAAATAGGCTGGTTCTCCCTCCTCGTTGAAACCGAGTGCAAGGAGTTTCTTTGCCACTCCCCGGCGTATCTTGTTGCGTGCCTCCGTGGCAAAACGCTTCAGTTTGTTTGTATCCATCTCCTAATGATAATATTGTTACTTTACCATGATGTCGTCATTGTCCTCACGGGAGTTGACCACCTTCATGAGTTCCACTTTGAGTTTGGCAAGATAGTTGTCCACGTCAGCTTCCGTGTTGAGCGGTGTGGTAGAACCCGTGTGCAACGACACCATACGGATGCGACGTGATGGCTTCTTGGCTGGGTCGCCACCAGTACCGCCATTGACACCGGGGCGGCGGCTCAAAATTTCCTTCACCTGTTCGGCACGATAGTCATCGGTCGATTTGAGATTGCTGGCGAGGACATATAGCTTGTTGCTCACCGTTTTCTGGTTGAGCACGTTTTGCTCGTTGATTTGATATTCCACATCTGCCTCGGCACACACATGACGTAAGTCATCGAACACCAGCTTGTAGCGATGCTCTATCTCCTTGCACTTCTCTTGTCGGGCTTGTTCCAATGCCTTGGCAAGTTGGTCTTTCAACTGCTTGTACACTCTCATGCGAGGTATAGGCCACTCATCGGTGGCAAGCGCACGCATTTGCTCTGCCTTCTTCTGGTCTTCTTCTGAGAGATATTGGAAATTCTCCACATTGTCGTTGACGAACAGGCGCATTGCTTTGTAGGCTGGAAGATAGTCGTCCACAAAAGCTTTCAACGTCTTGCACCTGTCGAAGATTTCCTTGCCCTTGTCCTTGTCTGCAACTACCAGTTCAAAGAACTTCTTGTGGTCGCGTTCAGCTGCCCATGTCTCCAATAAATCGGTTGCCTCGGTAAGCACCTCGGCAAAAGGAAAGGCTGCGATGCAGCTATGCTGCTCGTGGTAGCTATGCAAAATGGTCTTGATGCTGATGTGCTTCTCGCCGGGCAACGTCTCCTTGCACAACCGAAAGAGTTCGCTGCTATCGAAGCTGTTGGGTGCCGATGGGAGGTTGAGTGCATATTTCCAAGCATCAATGAAGTCGTTGATGAGTTCCTGCGATATGCTGGTGGCAGCCACCACGGTATATTTCGCTTGGTCTTTGATGATGTTTTGGGCAATGAACTTACTGTCGATGTTGGCATCGTTGTTATATTTCAGAGTCCAGAGTCCACGGCGACGTAGCTCATTGAGGAAATAGGCTGTGGCAAACTCCGACCAGCCAAATGGACGGGCAGCAAACGAGCGGAGTATCTCATTGACATATACCGTGCCAAACTGCCCTCGGATATGCTGGTCAACCTGCTGTTCTGACTGCGACATAGGGTTAAGAGCCCCATATTCTCCTGGTTCAATGCGACGGGTGATTTTGTTGCGCAGCTCGTCAATGGAAGATGGCACACTTTCGCCTACAGCCAACTTTGCATAAGGATAGACATTGCCAAAATGCATCTCCAAGGCTGCCTTGTAACGGGCACCACCCTCACCGTTTACATTGATGACAGTATTGCCAGAGAGTATCTCGCAATGGTTGAGTATGGCATTGATTTTCGGCACGATGCGGTTGTCTCGAACCTGCAGAGCACGTTCGCCAAACGCTTTCTTCGTCTTTTCGCGTGTCTCACTGTTGGTCTTCTCTGCCGTCCATTTCTGTACCTGACAGTACCAGAAAAAGTCGTTGACGAGAAGTTTGTCCTTGGAGAAATCATCCTCCACGTTGAACGTCAGTTTGTTTGGCTCGTTGGTTCCGAAGAGTGTGCCGTTTGCCGTCTTCTTTCCAATGGCGAACTCCACATTGATGTCTGCATTGTTCGCCAAGAAGTTGCGACCATATATCTGCCAACCTATAGAAAAGCTACGAGAGCAGTAAGTTTCCTTGTTGGACGATGAAGTCAACTTGAAGTGCTTGCGGAATATCTCTTCAAGATAAGTGGCCATTGTCGCCTGGTCTATCTCCATGCTTTCAATCTCGCGGGCAGCATCAATCTCATCTTCACTTTGAAAACAGTAGATGTCGGCACGTCCGTCCGTGAACTTCTCCGTGCGGATGATGTGCTTTTGGTCGAGGAAGGCCAGTGTCTTCTCTGTACGGGCTATCAGTTCCGCCTTATTGGTATCGACATCCTGCATGAGCAGTGTCACGATGTGTTCCTGAGTGGCAGGGAACAGCAACTTGTCGGGAGCGGAGAGGTTGCAAATCATGAAAAGGATATTGACTACTCGCTGTGCAAAGTCGCGGTCGCTGTACTCCTTTATCATTGCATTGGCATTACCTATGGCACGTTGTCCAGATGCCATAAGCGAACCTTCAAACATAGCATTGTAGAACTTGTCGAACGAGATGAACCGTCCCACCTCCTCGTCTTTCGACTTGATGGCGGTGTTGTGGGTTATCTTGATGATGCTTCGTTCGTTGCCTCGGCTCTGAGAGTCGATGTAGCGGAGCGCACCAAATGAGTCGAGCACTTTTTGGATGAGCGAGAACTGGTAAGGCACGAAAGGATAATAGTCAACAAAATCCTTCTCACCCTTGAACGAGTTGAACGAACTGGGCAAGGTAAACTGGTCTTCGATGGCAAGATGTTTCTCTTTCCAAAGATCTTCGAGAACCTGTTCGCCTTCTGCATTCTTGTCAAGGAGACGCTTTTGCGTGATATACTCCGTCTGGGCACCCTTGAGCGAAACACGCACTTCAAAACGTCCCATAATCTTGCCATAGTCCTCGCTGGTCTTCTTAATCTGCATGTTGTTCATGAGCTGCGACAAGTCCTGCTGTGCCGTACATGTCACCCATGCCTTGTCGTTGCAGTATTTATGCAGACCCGTGACAACCTCTTGCAGTTGGAGAAGCAGATACTCACGGTTGCTGATAAACTGACTGACCTCATCGACAAGGAAAAGAATGCGGTAGTTCTTGTCCTGCTTCTTGTCGATAAACTCCTTCAACTCAGAGCAGAATGCTTCTGGGCTGACATTCTCCTTATCTTCCATGATAGCCTTACGTATGGAATCGATAGTGATAACAGGCATCAGTTCCTTGGCTATCTCCAGTATGTGGTCGAGCATCACCGTGGCAAGCATGCTGGCTTGTTCGTCCCAGTCGAAGCCTTCATCAGAAAGACGCTGCTTAAACTCGTCAAACTTGCCGGCACCATCAAGTACTTTTTCAAGGTTTTGTGCCAAGGCAAGATTGAATGAGTTATAGCCACGGAAACGATTGAATTGATTCCAAAACACCTGTGTGAAAACTTCCTTTTGGTCGGAATTGGTGTCGTGGACAGTACCGATATTGAACAACACCACATCGATGTTGGCTTTGAAAAGCCAACTGGACAATTGGTTCATGTCATCTATCGTCACCGTACTCTTAGAGTCGTCAACGGTAAGGGGATCACGTTCCTTTACCGCTTCCGTAAGACGGGCAAGTGCCTTTTCACGATAGTGGGCATTGATGCAATAGCCCAAGAATTTCAGGAAATGAGATTTTCCCGAGCCAAAGAAACCATTTATCCAGATACCATTATGGCTTACATTCTGCGTCCAAATGGCATTCAGGACATTATATAGTCCGTTGATGATTTCATCGGTGAAGACATATTCATTGATTTCAGTTTCGACTGTCTTGTCGGAAAAGTCCTCTGCCGATACCGCCGGGTTAAGTGGGCGGTCAATGACATTTTTGTATAGTTGCTCTATGTGGGTCATAGTCGTTGTCGTTATTCGTTGTTTTCATTCAATAAAATATGTGCACGATAGGTATGGGCATCTTCCAAGACATTGAAGAGCTTGAAAGTATTGCCCACTCGCTCGCCAGGGTAGAACACGATAATCTTGTATCGGCTGGTCTCGTTGTACTTCTCGTAATTTGTGAGGAATACATTGGTGCGCAGATAGGGAAACATATCGCCAATGCCATAAACAAATACATACGGACGCTTCATTTCGTCGATTATGCTGATATGATTCATCACACGCTGGTGTATGTATTCATAGAACTTCTGGCTGTTGGCCTGCTGGCACAATACCTTTTGTATGTTGTCTGGAGAGTTTTTCTCCATTCCCATCAGGAACTTCATCAGCGATGGGTTCTGTTTCCCGAAACTTTGACCGTCAAGGAATTTACAGAACTCATCGAAGAGGTCGAGCGTCAACGTATCGATATAGTTGGCCGGACGTTTCAAGTTTTCCTTGACCGTCTGTATCTGATGGCGTATGTCATACTCATCCTTGGCAGGATATTGGAACACGAAGAAATTATAGAACATGTCTCCGCTTGCCGTGTCCTGAAAGCTCGGTTGGTCGAGCTTTTCGTACAATTCACTTACAGTCATAAGGCCACATTCTTTATACGTTCTATCTCATAGGGTTGCAGCAGACAGGCTTCGAGGAACCACTCACGTCCTGTCTGCACATAATAGGCATAGTCCGCATCACTGATGTTGATGGGCTTATGCAACTCAAAGGTCTTCTTGTCGTACAGACCGGCTTGGTTGATGAATGTAAGATAAGCGGAGACGACACGCTTTTTGGTGTTGTCAGACCATGAATCGACAAACTCATCGTTGGCGGCTATCTGCGACAGTTCCATGGCAACATCATCATATAGGACATGCTGGTCTATGGAATTCCATTTCTTCAGACTCACATTGAGGTGGAAGTCAAGAACAATGCGATAAGTGCTGAGTAAGACAAAGAAGATGGCAAGACGCTGTGCATTTTCGTCCATTGCTTGATAATCCACCCAGAAACTTGCTGGAACAGCATGGAAGCGTCGGCTCAATTCGCTGATGTATTTCTTTCGGGATGCTACTGCGTTGACCATCAACACAGTATTTTCCTCTATCTCCTTAGTCAGCAACTCCTGAGAGTTTTCTGCCAAGAAGAGAGGAAGCAACCGATTCATTTCATACATCATGAATGAGCAACCGGTGAATGCTGCTGTATATGGACTTTTCCCTTTTTTCATTATTGAAGTTTTTCTGTTTTGTTAAGAAGTTCACTTATATCTACGTCAAGTAGTTGCGCCACCCGTGTCAGAGTAGCCAAGTCTGGCTGAGATGAATTTGTACACCATTTGGAGATGGTAGCCGGGTCTTTACCTAGTTCATTTGCCAACCATTTGCTTGTTCTTTTCTTTTCGACAAGAACTACTTTGATGCGATTAATATCTTTCATCCTGTTTTCTTTTTAATGATGTTAAACGCAAAGATAATGAAAATACGCCAGAGTGGGCAATTTTATCTTGAATATTCTTTAATTTTAACAGTCAAAGAGTCCAAAAGTAACTATTCAGCTGCCCCTACAAACAGTTAGGGGTAGCTGTTAGCCTAATGGGTACGACTCATCTGCCATC
>CAVCDC010000058.1:0-16427 GCA_963600865.1 Firmicutes bacterium CAG:103 | reverse complement strand
GCAAGCGATACTCAGTCTTGTCCTCTCCCAACTGGAACATGGGAGCGTACTTGAAATCTGGAGTTTTAGACATAATGCTTTATGTATAAATAATAATTTATAATTTCACCTTAGAAACCAAAGATTTCTTCCTGTGTAAGTCTCTTAACTGGTGCTATCTTTTCGAGAGCCTTCATGTCGAGGTTCTTCTCATCACCGAGGATGATCATGCGGTAGGGCTTGCCCACGATGTTCTGTTTCTCGAAGTTGGTGACATCCTGCAAGGTGATGGTAGGCAGAGACTCATACAACTTCTTGTTGGGGTCGTAGTCCAGTCCCTTCTCCTTAGCGTTGAGATAAGCCCAGAGAACGCTCGACTTGGTGGTGCGCATACTCTGCAGACTCTTTGTAAGGCTCTGCTTGGCGAGGTTGAAGGCAGCCTCGTTCTGTGGCAGGTCGTTTACAATCTGGTCGAAGACGTTGACGCAATCCATCATCTTGTCGTTCTGAGAGATGATGTGAGTGAAGAAGTATTCTGTGTCATTCTTGCGTCCAGGACGTACGAAGTAAGCACCAGCGTTGTAAGCCAAACCGCGGGTCTCGCGAAGCTCCTGGAAGACGATGGCGTTCATGCTACCGCCGAAGTACTCGTTGAAGAGGCCTACGAGTGCACCGTTCTCAGGGTTGAAGGTCTTGCCTTCGTTCTGATACTTGCGCATATAGATGTTCTTAGCCTCGTATGGAGCGATGAGGATTTCGTTGCTCTTAGGCTCAACCATCTTGTATTCTTTGCCCTGGGGAACGGCAGCCAGTTTCTTGGCTGTCTTGTGCTCCTTGGCGAGGAGAGCGCTGAGCTCCTTCTCACTGTAAGGACCATAGTAGAGCACGGTGTGCTCGATGTCGTTCAGACCACCGAGGAGGTTGACGAGGTCTTGTGGGTTCATCTTGCGCAGCTCGTCAGTCTTGATAGAGTTACGGTATGGGTTGTAAGGACCATAGATGCCATAGTTCCAGAGATAGCTGAAATTGCTCTTCTGGTTGGCCTTTGAGTCAGCATGGCTCTTGTCGAGGAGGTCTACAAACTGGCTCCATGTAGTCTGGTCTGCCTTGGCGTTGTGCAAGAGGTCTTCGAGGAGGCTCAGTGCTGCTGGCAAGTTCTCGTTCAGACCATTGAGGCTGATCTGCAGAGTCTTGCTGCTCTGAGAAACATTGTAGTTGCAGGCGAGCTTGTAGAAAGCCTGTTTGATCTCTGACACGCTCTTGCTTGCAGTACCGATGTAGTCAAGGTAGTTGGCTGCATAAGAGTAACGGATGTCATCCTCGTCACCGAACTCATAGCGGAACACGAGGTTGAAGAGACCGTCGTCAGTGTTCTTCTTGTAGATGAGCGGCAGCTTCTTGCTGGTCTGTGTTACGGTGAGGTCTTTCTTGAAGTCGAGGAACTGTGGCTGGATAGGAGCCACCTCGGAGTTCTTGATTTCCTTGACGAAAGCGCTCTCATACTCGCGGTTGGCGGGGATAGGAGTGATGATAGGCTTCTCTATCTTCTTGAGGGTCGTGTCTTCTCCGATGCGCTTGTACACACAAACGAAGTTGTCGTCGCGGAGATATTTGTTGGCGAAGTCTACGACATCCTTCTTGGTCAGTTTGCTCTGACGGTTGAGTTGGTTGGCTACATCATCCCATTTCTGGTCGTTGATGAAGGCATCCACCATGACACTGGCACGGCTCTGGTTGTTGTCAAGACTCTTGAAGTAGTTGAGCTTCTTGTTGGCGATAACTGAAGGCAGCAAGTCGTCAGAGAACTCACCCTTTCTGAACTTGTCCATCTCGCCGAGAACCAATGCGCGAGTGTCCTCCAACTTCTGTCCCTTGTTGGGTATACCCTCGACGAGGAAGGCAGTATAGTCGTGCAGAGAATAGGTGAAGGCACCGGCAGAGGCAAGCTTCATCTTCTGTTCGAGGTTCACCTCGAAGAGACCAGCCTTACCATTGGCGAGCATGTCTGCGATGACATCGAGCGTGTCGTTCTGCAGGTCGTTGGCACCATTGAAGCGCCAGCCTAACATGACATTCTCTGCCTCCTTGCCCACAACGGCGGTATCCTTGACAGCGGTGATGGCCGGTTGGATGCCGAACTCAGGACGAGAGAGGTTGTCGCTCTTCTTCCATGTACCGAAATACTTGTCGATGATGGCGATGGTCTTGTCGGGGTCGAAGTCGCCCGCCATGACGATTGCCACATTGTTGGGCACATAGTAACGGTGGAAGTAGTTCTGTATGTTGATGATGCTCGGGTTCTTGAGGTGATCCTGCTCACCAATGGTCGTTTGTGTACCATAAGGGTGGGTAGGAGTGAGCAACTTCCAGAGGGCGGCAAACTCCTTGGTGCCGTCGCTTGCCATAGAGATGTTCTTCTCCTCGTATACAGCCTCCAACTCAGTGTGGAAACCGCGGATAACCATATTTTGGAAGCGGTCGCCCTGTACCTTAGCCCAGTTTTCTATCTCGTTGTTAGGGATGTTCTCCACGTAGCAAGTCACGTCGTTCGAGGTGTAGGCGTTAGTGCCTTCACTACCGATGCTCGACATGAGTTTGTCGTACTCGTTGGGGATATTGTATTTAGCGGCAAGTTGCGAGATGGAGTCAATCTCGTGGTAAGCCTTCTTGCGCTGTGCAGGGTCAGTGAGCTTGCGGTAGCTCTCATATCTCTTGGTGATTTCGTCGAGGTAAGGCTTTTCCTTGGCGGCATCGATGGTACCAAACTTCTGGGTACCTTTGAACATGAGGTGCTCCAGATAGTGAGCAAGACCAGTGGTCTCGGCTGGGTCATTGCGCGAACCCGTCTTTACGACCACGTTTGCCTGCAGGCGCGGTTTTTCCTTGTTTACTGACATGTACACCTTGAGACCGTTGTCGAGGGTGTAGATGCGTGTCTTCATTGCATCGCCTGGCACGGTGGTGTAATGGTACTCCTTTGCCGAGGCGGCAGAGATACCGCAGGCGAGGAATGCAGCTAACATGTAATGTTTTAGATTCATAACGTTGTTTTGTTTATGTTGAAATATGTTTTTCTGTTATTCTTTGTTCTTTTGTCCCTGTAGTTTGTAGAAGTGCTCGTTGAAGGTCGCTTCGTCCACGTCGCCCAAGGCATATTCCTTCTTGATCTCTTTCTCCAAGCAGTTGTACCAGAATGTTTTGGCTTCTTTGCCTTGCCGTGCGATTTCGTCTGCTATCTCGTCGGTGAGCTCCTCCGTGTCGTAGAGGTTGAGGATGAACTTATAGGCATAGTCGTAGGCATATTCACCATATACCTCGTGCTCGCCTTTCAGGGCTTCGTAGATCTCCTCTATCGACTTCAGTTCGTCGGCTTTGATGCGGTTGGCGATGTCTCCCTCGACAACCGTAGGCAACAGCAGACCCGCCAAGTCGCTCCATTCGTCGCTTTCTCCCGTGGCACAATCCAAGAGAGGAGAGTAGTTCTCGTCGCATGCGCCATGCTGCTTTCCGTCTTCGAGGGCTTTCGCCAAGAACATCTTGATGAGTGCGTCGTAATATCTGATGCCGTCATGGAGAGCTTTGGCAGGTATCGTCAAACCGTTCCATGTGTATTCCTTAGGGTCTTCTTGTGCAGAGACGGAAAAATCCTCTTGCGAGAGACGCAGTTTTTCGAGGATTCTCTTGCCCTCGATGACACCCTGGATGGAGTAGGGCGAGAGCCAGTCATGGTTGATGATGCTCTGTCTGTTGTCGATGGGTCGCATGTCTCTCTCCGGCCATTTGTGAATGTCACGATAGAAACCATACGAGACGAAGTTCCTGCCAGGGATAATGATGGTCTTGTCGCCCTCGCCGAAGATATAGGAGAAAGGCAAGCAGGAAGTGGAAGGATGGTTCATCACCTTGCCCAATACCACACTGTAGGCACCGATGTGGGCAGGCATGAAGAGATACGAACCGCTTGCCGTCTTGCTCCCCCTCTCTAATTCGCCCCAGTGGATGGGACCCATCTTATAGGCGTGGTTGGAGAAGTTGGTGGAGCTTCCGGCGTTGTAGAAGGAGAACATACCTCCGATGAGCAGACTGCTCTTGTGGTGAGAGGCAGAGAATGGTCCGCAGAAGGCGGCACAAGCCTCACCACAATGCATCTCGCTGTTGGCGAAGAAGAGTGAGGCGGTGGCGGTGAATCCGTTGGAAATCTTGCACGACTCTCCCACATAGCAGTTGGTGAGCCTTGCCCCCGAGGAGATACTGGCGTTCTGGTCGACGATGCAACTGTCCAGGCATACGTCGTCACTGATGTACACTTCGCCGTAGATGGAGCCGAGGGTGCAGTATTGCAGCGCCGTGGCGTTCTCCACCACACATTCGTTGTAGATGGCACAGTTGGTTATCTCCTTGGTGTTGGTGATGGAGACACCGTCGCCGATGATTCCCCATTCGTATTCGTGGCTCGTGTCCACGTTTTCCCTCTTGGCGATGTTTTCTTCGACGAGTTTTTCCATCTTGCGCTTCAGCTCACGGTCACTGTCGTGCCTTACCATGAAGGCGGCAAGCTGACTGGTGAGTTCGCAGAAGAGCGTCACGTTGCCCTTTCCCGCCTCGTTGAGCACACTGATGAGGTTGCCCTCTCCGCATCCCTCTCCGTGTATCCATTCCATCTTTCCGATGTTGGCGATGTGGCATGAGTCACCTATCACGTAGTTGGAGACATAGACCCCTACGTTATCTATGAGGCAGAGGTCGCCGATGGTCACGTTGCGCAAGGTGGCGTTGTGGATGCCGCAGGGACAGTAGAAGTCGTCCTGGACCTCTAAGTCGCCGCAGAGGTCGCCGATGTTCACCTCGCCATACATTCTCACGTGGCTGAGGCGTTCCGGTTCGAAGTCTTCCGTCACGTTGACGGATGTCCAGTCTTCCGCCCAGCATCCATTCTTCTTGAGTGCCTCTATTTCGTCAGAGGTAAGGGATCTGTAGTCGTTCATATTTATATTTTTAACTCCTTAACTCCAAGTTCACATTCTACTCATACTCCTGGTAAAGGAAGTCGTTGTAGGGATATTTCTGCACGTGGAGCTCTCTCACTTTCTTGTAGAGCACGTCACGGAACTCGTCGACGTTCTCCTTGTTCTTTGCCGAGATGAAGAGACAGTCGTCGTTGAGTTTTGCCATCCATGTCTTCTTCAAGTCCTCCAACGGGATGTTCTCCTTTTGGATGGGCGTGAGGTCGTCTTCCTCCTTCTCCACCCAGGAGTAGTTGTCTATCTTGTTGAAGATGATCATCGAGGGCTTGTCTGCGCAACCGAGTTCCTTCAGTGTGTTCTCCACTACTTGGATTTGCTCTTCGAAGTCGGGGTGTGAGATGTCCACCACGTGCAGCAGCAGGTCGGCCTCGCGTGTCTCGTCGAGCGTACTCTTGAAGGAGTCCACCAGGTCGGTGGGCAACTTGCGGATGAATCCCACGGTGTCAGCGAGGAGGAAGGGAAGGTTCTCCACCACTACCTTGCGCACGGTAGTGTCGAGGGTGGCGAAGAGCTTGTTCTCGGCGAACACCTCGCTCTTGGCAAGTAGGTTCATGATGGTCGACTTGCCCACGTTGGTATAGCCCACGAGGGCTACGCGGATGAGTCTGCCGCGGTTCTTGCGCTGGGTGGTCTTCTGCTTGTCTATCTCGGCGAGACGCTCCTTCAGCAGGCTCATGCGGCCGAGGATGATGCGTCGGTCCATCTCCAGCTGGGTCTCACCAGGGCCACGAAGACCTACGGAACCCTTTCCTCCGCCCGAGCCCGAGCCACCGCCCTGTCGCTCCAAGTGAGTCCATAGCCTCTGCAGACGAGGGAGCATGTAGCGATATTGCGCCAACTCCACCTGTGTCTTGGCGGCAGCAGTCTGTGCGCGCATGGCGAAGATGTCGAGGATGAGCGATGTGCGGTCGAGGATTTTCACCTGCAGCTCCTGTTCGATGTTGCGTATCTGCTTGGCAGAGAGCTCATCGTCGAAGATGACCATACCGATCTCCCGTTCGTTCTCCTCCTCGTCCTTGATGTATTGCTTGATTTCCTCTAATTTTCCCTTGCCGACATAAGTGGTCTGGTTGGGAGCCACCACCTTCTGTGTGAAGCGTTTCACGGTGACGGCACCAGCTGTATCGGCGAGAAACTCCAGTTCGTCGAGATATTCCTTGGTCTTGGCTTCGTCCTGTTCCTTGGTCACGAGACCCACGAGCACGGCGGTTTCAGCCTTGACTTCTGAGATTACAAATTCTTTCATTTATCGTTTTGTGGACTTTTGGCGCATGACATCAGGCACATCGCCCTTGTTCTTGTCGCGCACGTATGTATTTATATATATAGGTGCAAAGTTAGTAAAAAAAAAGGAGGCATAGCATAAAAACTGCATAATTTATGATTTTTTGGGTTAAGGGAGAAGGGGAAAACAGGATTTTTCTCCCACTAAAGCATTGGTCTTTGAGTTCTGAGCGAAGCGATACCTTCTTTACCTTCTATACCTTCCATACCTTCGATACTTTCGAAAGTTGAAAAAAGGGTAACCAACAGAAAGAAAAGGCCTTTCGGTATGCGAGTGAAACGAAAGAAAATGAAAATGAGCCGAAAACGTTTACGTTCTTTTTTGCGTAAAAACTGCTTAAATATTTGATTTATGTCAATTATTTCCTTAATTTTGCACAAGAAAAACAAACAAAACTGATTTTCAAAAGATCATAACTACATAAACAAACTGCTGAAACATTCAAAAACGTAAGAACTGCCTCGACGTGATGTCGAGGCATTTTTGTTCTCCCCCCTTTAGTTACAAAAAGCGAGTAGCTACGTCTTTTTTATATAGGAACCAAAGATTTATATAGGAACCAAAGACAAACTGAAAACTGATAACTAAAGCATCATAACCATAATGAAGTCAAACATAGCAATAGACAAGATGGTGGCAGGCAAGCGCATGGCTCTTGCTTGCGCCTTGGCATTCTCTGCCCTTACGGTGTCGGCACAGAGCAACGGACTTACCGACATGAGTCACAGCAAGGAAGCGAAGATGGTCAATGTACCGTTGGGCAGTACCCGTTGGACGGGTGGTTTCTGGGGAGACCGTTTCAAGGTGTTCTCCGAGACATCCCTCTGGGATATGTGGAAGACATGGGACACCCCCGAGGTGTCGCACGGATTCCGTAATTTTGAGATAGCCGCAGGCGATGCCGAGGGCGAGCACTGGGGACCTCCGTTCCATGACGGCGACATGTACAAGTGGTTGGAGGCGTGTGCGTCGGTCTATGCCGTTACCCACGACAAGAAGCTCGACCAACTGATGGACAAGTTTATAGCCGAGGTGGCAAAGGCGCAGCGTGCCGACGGATACATCCATACGCCAGTGGTCATAGACGAGCGCCACAAGGGCATAGACAGCCACGCCGTGAAGAAAGACCGCACCGACGAGGCTGAGATAGGCATCACGGTGGGAGGAAAAGACGAGAAGGGTGCCTTCGCCAGTAGACTGAACTTCGAGACCTACAACTTGGGACACCTCATGACGGCAGGCATCGTACACTGGCGCGCCACAGGCAAGAAGACCCTCTTCAACTGTGGACTGAAGGCCGCTGACTTCCTCTATAACTTCCTGAAGAACCAGCGCGACGAACTGGCTCGCAACGCCATCTGCCCCTCCCATTACATGGCAGCCTCGGAGATGTACCGAGCCACAGGCGACAAGCGTTATCTCGAACTTGCCGAGGGACTCATCGCCATCCGTGACGAGGTGAAGAACGGCGAAGACCACAACCAAGACCGCCATCCCCTGCGCCAGCAGTATGAGGCGATGGGACATGCCGTCAGGGCAAACTACCTCTATGCCGGTGTCGCCGACCTCTATGCCGAGACCGGCGAGAAGCAGTTGATGAAAAACCTGTCCAGCATCTGGGACGACATCACCTATCGCAAGATCTACATCACGGGCGGATGCGGAGCCCTCTACGACGGCGTGTCGCCCGACGGCACCACCTACGACCAGCCCAGCATCCAGCAGATACACCAGGCATACGGCAGAGCCTACCAGTTGCCCAACGAGACTTCGCACAACGAGACGTGCGCGCAGATAGGCAATATTCTCCTCTCATGGAGACTCTTGGAGACGACAGGCGACGCACGCTATATGGACATGGTGGAGAACGAGCTCCTCAACGGAGTGCTGCCCGGCATCTCGCTCGACGGAACGAAATATTTCTATACCCAGGCATTGCGACGCACAGGCGACTTCCCCTATGTGATGCGCTGGCCCAAGACACGCGAGAGATACATCAGTTGTTTCTGTTGCCCTCCCAACACGCTCCGTACGCTCTGTGAGTCGCAGGAGTATTCGTATGCCGTCAAGGGCGACACGCTGTGGGTGAATATGTATGGTGACAACCATCTGAACACCAAGGATATAGATGTCGAGATGAAGTCGGGCTATCCTTACGATGGCAAGGTGAGCCTCCGTGTGAACAAGGCGAAGGGCATCAAGACCCTCATGCTGCGTGTGCCAGGCGAGGGAAGGTATGAGGCTGTGAGTGCCGCGCAGGCGGGTATGAATGCCAAGGACGGCACCTGGAAGAAGGGAGCCATGGTGGAGCGCACGTTCGACGTGACGCCCCGACTGGTGGAAGCCAATCCCCTGGTGGAGGAGAACAAGAACCAGGTGGCTGTGAAGCGCGGTCCGGTGGTCTATTGTCTTGAAAACGTGGACATCGATGCCTCGGGTGTCCCTGCTGAGTGCAAGGACAAGCATGGACGTGTGAGTGTCAATGACATCGTGATACCTGCCGACATCCAGTGGACGGAGGTGAAGAAGACCATCGACGGACATGAGTTTGTTGCCCTCCAGGGCGAAGCCTTGTTGGCTGAGAAGGGCACGGCGGCATCATGGCAGAAGAACCAGTTGTACCGCACGCTTGCCCCCGCACAGAAGAAGGTGAAGATCACGATGATACCCTACTATGCGTGGGACAACCGCGAAAGCGACGTGGAGATGTCGGTATGGCTCTCGGTAAAGAAATAGAAAATACTTGTCTCTATAAAAAACTTCTCGCAATAACAAAGAACTTCTCGTTAGAACAATGATGAATAGAATGATATTGTTGGTAGGACTTCTGTTGGGCTTTGCCGCCCAGCGTGTTGATGCCTCTGCTATGCTTTCGTCTGCATCCAGGACAAATCATGCATCCATGTCAGACCATGCCTCCACGGCAAATCATGCAGGCGTGCGCGTCTCCCGTGTCGAGGTGACGCCCGACTCGTCCCTTGCCGATGCCGTTCGCAAGGCTCGTGAGATGCGCCGTTTGGGACAGTGCGACTCGGTGGTCATCCGGATGGCAAAGGGCGATTACCGGCTCTATGAACCCTTGGTGCTCCGCCCCGAGGACAGTCATCTGTGCTTCGAGGGAACACCTTCGGGCGCAGGAGAGACAGGCACCGTCATCAGTGGTGCCGTCGAGGTGACAGGCTGGCGCAGGCAAGGCAAGCTCTGGGTGGCGGACGTGCCCGACTTCAACGGCAGACCCCTTGAGTTTCGCCATCTGTGGGTGAACCGTCAGCGGGCAGAGAAAGCCCGTTCGGTGGGCGACTACGAGAAGATGCCCCGCATCAAGTGGGTGGACAAGAAGAAACGTATCATCTGGGTGCCTGCCTCTGCCGTGCGCCCTCTGCTCACGGGAGGCAAGGACAGACAGGGCAACAGCATCATCAGAGACGACTCGAAGTATGCCGAGATGACCTTGCACCAGATGTGGGAGGTGAGCTTCCTCCGCATCAAGGCGATACGCTTGCAGGGCGACTCTGCCGCCGTGAGCTTCCACGACCCCGAGGCGAAGATTCAGTTCGAGCGCCCTTGGCCGTCGCCGATGTACAACTGTGAGCACAACTCGCCGTTCTTCATCTCGGGTGCCTTGCCATTGCTCGATACTCCAGGGGAGTGGTGGCACGACATACGCAGCCACAAACTCTACTATATGCCACGTCAGGGCGAGGATATGCGTACGGCGAAGGTGGAGGTGCCTGTCTTGGAGACATTGGTGCGCTATGAGGGTACTCGTGAAGACACCGTGGAGGGCGTGTCGTTCCGTGGTGTCACCTTCTCTTGCGCTACGTGGCTGCGGCCTTCCTACAAGGGGCATGTGCCCCTCCAGACGGGCATGTACATCACGGAGGGATACAAACTCAGACCTAAGATCAATCGTGTCAACAACCACGGACTGGACAACCAGGACTGGCTCGGTCGCCCCTCAGCTGCAGTGGAACTGAGGTATGCCGGGCGTGCCGTCTTCGACGACTGCCGCTTCCTCCATCTCGGGGGCGACGGTCTCGACTTTGTGGAGGGATGCAAGGACGGTGCCGTGCTCAACTGTAAGTTTGAGGACATCGCCATGAACGCCCTCGTCAGTGGAAGTTTCTCGCCTGAGGGACTGGAGACCCACCGCCCTTACCGTCCGCAAGACCAGCGCGAGGTGTGCTCCGGACTGCAGGTGAAGAACAGTGAGTTTGCCGACGTCACGCACGAGGAATGGGGCACATGCGCCATCGCCTTGGGATATGTATCCCGCACCAATATCGAGCACAACTACATCCACGACGTGAGCTACTCTGCCATCAGCGTGGGGTGGGGATGGAACCGCGACTTGGGCGTGATGCACGACAACCGCATACATGCCAACCTCATAGAGCGCTACGCCTGCCACATGTACGACTGCGCAGGCATCTATACGCTCGGCAACCAACCCAACACGGTGGTATTCGAGAACGTGGTGCGCGACATCCTCCATCCGTCCTATGTCCACGACCCCAACCATTACTTCTATCTCTACACCGACGAGGGCTCGTCGAATATCCTCTTGAAGGACAACTGGACTCCCGAGGAGAAGTTCCTGAAGAACGCCTACGGTCCCAACAATGTGTGGACGAACAACGGCCCGCAGGTGTCGGAAGACATCGTGAAGCGCGCGGGCTTGCTCAAGGAGGGTAGGGCGGAATACGACGGAAGTGTGCCGACATTGCCCAAGGAGTGATGCTTCCCGTAGAGGGACATGATGCGAAATTTCTAACTGTCAGTGTCAGCACTTGCGGCAGATGATACGCCCTGTTTTAGGGCGTATCAACTCTTGCGGCATGGAGGATACGTACCGTTTTGGTACGTATCAACTCTTGTGATATTGAGGCGACGCACTGTTTTAGTGCATAGCCTCACTTAACCTCTTGTCTTTGAAACTCTACACGAAAAAATAAAGCACGGAATCCTTTGAGGTTTCGTGCTTTTTGCTTATCTTTGCGGCGTGGAATAAGAATACCAACAGACTATGATATTAACTGTTAAAGACGTAGATTACTTGGGAGATTACACTCTCCTTTGTACTTTCAATGACGGGGTGACGAAGAAGGTCGACTTGTCTTCAATTTTGAAATATCCGGCCTATAAAGATCTGACGGATAAGGAAAAATTCGTTCAGTTCGGCTTGGATCAGACCATCTTTTGGGCTAATGGCGCTGACATTGCACCCGAATATTTATATGATCATGGTGTCATGGCATAAAAACGAAAGAGGCTACCGTATGAAACATACGGTAGCCTCAAATATGATGCGGATTTCTAACTGTCATTGTCACTGTCACCATCTGTGATTTTGTTGACGATTCGGTGTTTCACCGAATCGTGTCATTTAACCTCTTGACTTACTGATTTTTAAATTCAAGTCCATGCTCCGAGGTATAGTCGATGGTGATCGGCTTCTCGCGGCTTACTTCCTCGGCGAGGATCTTCTTGCTCAGGTCGTTGAGCACGTAGTCCTGGATGGCACGCTTTACTGGTCTTGCGCCAAAGTCGGGGTCGTAGCCCACCTCTGCGAGATGAGCGATGGCGGCTGGTGTCCAGCGGAGGTCGAAGCCCTGCGGCGCTAACATCTTCTTCACGCGGTTCATCTGTAGCTCCACCACGGCGGCTATCTGGTCCTTGGTGAGAGGCTTGAAGGTGATGATGTCGTCGATACGGTTGAGGAACTCGGGGCGGAATGTACTCTTCAGCATCTCGCGGCTCGCGTTGGACGTCATGATGATGATGGTGTTCTTGAAGTTCACCACGCGGCCCTTGTTGTCGGTCAACCGACCATCGTCGAGTACCTGAAGCAAAGTGTTGAACACGTCGGGGTGAGCCTTCTCAATCTCGTCGAAGAGCACCACGCTGTAGGGCTTGCGGCGCACGGCCTCGGTGAGCTGGCCGCCCTCGTCATAGCCCACGTATCCCGGAGGCGCACCGATGAGACGGGTCACGCTGAACTTCTCCTGATACTCGCTCATGTCTATCCTCGTCATCATCGACTCGTCGTTGAAGAGGTATTCTGCCAATGCCTTGGCAAGCTCCGTCTTGCCCACGCCCGTGGTACCTAAGAAGATGAACGATGCGATAGGGCGCTTGGGGTCTTGCAGTCCCGCACGACTGCGGCGTACGGCGTCGCTCACGGCTGTGATTGCCTCGTCCTGGCCAATCACGCGCTTGTGCAGTTCCTCCTCCAGGTGGAGCAACTTTTCCCTTTCGCTCTGCATCATGCGGCTCACGGGGATGCCCGTCCAGCGGCTCACCACCTCGGCGATGTCGTCGCTCGTCACCTCCTCGCGCACCATGGCGGCTCCGCCCTGCGTGCTCTTCAGCTGGTCTTGTATGCGCTTGATGTCGTCCTCCAAAGCCTTCAACTTCGAGTATCTGATTTCTGCCACACGCTCGTAGTTGCCCTCGCGCTCCATGCGCTCTGCCTCAAACTTGAGGTTCTCCATCTCCTGCTTGTCCTGCTGAATCTTGTTCACCAAGGCCTTCTCGCCTTCCCATTTGGCACGGTAGTCGTGCTCCTGGTCCTTCAGTTCGGCTATCTCCTTGTCCAGTTGGGCTATCTTCGGCTGGTCGTTCTCACGCTTGATGGCCTCTCGCTCTATCTCCAACTGTTTCAAGCGGCGGGTGATCTCGTCCAGCTCCTCGGGCACGGAGTCACGCTCCATGCGCAGTTTGGCGGCTGCCTCGTCCATCAGGTCGATGGCCTTGTCGGGGAGGAATCGGTCGGAGATGTAACGCTCTGAGAGCTTGACGGCTGCGATGCAGGCATCGTCCTGTATACGCACCTTGTGGTGGTTCTCATAGCGCTCCTTGATGCCTCGCAGGATGCTGATGGCGTCCACCTCGTCCGGCTCGTTCACCATCACGGTTTGGAACCTTCGCTCCAGTGCCTTGTCTTTCTCGAAATACTTCTGGTATTCGTTGAGCGTGGTGGCACCGATGGCTCTCAGTTCGCCTCGCGCCAGGGCTGGCTTCAGGATGTTGGCAGCATCCATGGCACCCTCTCCGCCTCCTGCGCCTACGAGGGTGTGTATCTCGTCGATGAAGAGGATGATGTTGCCGTTGGCGTTCGTCACCTCCTTGATCACACTCTTCAGTCGCTCCTCGAATTCGCCCTTGTATTTGGCGCCAGCCACTAATGCGCCCATGTCGAGCGAGTAGAGCTGTTTGTCCTTCAGGTTCTCGGGCACGTCGCCACGCACGATGCGCTCTGCAAGTCCCTCTACGATAGCGGTTTTGCCCGTGCCAGGCTCACCTATCAGAATAGGATTGTTCTTGGTTCTGCGTGAGAGGATTTGCAGCACACGGCGTATCTCGTCGTCACGCCCGATGACGGGGTCGAGCTTGCCGCTTCGGGCTTGCTCCACGAGGTTCTTGGCATATTTTTCGAGGCTCTGGTAGTTGTCGTCCGCGCTCTGCGACTTCACGTTCTGTCCCTGTCTCAGTTCCTTGATGGCGGCCAACATGTCCTTCTCGTTGGCCCCGGCGTCCTTGAGGATGCGTGAGGCGGTGGAGTTGCCCTTCACGATGGCGAGCAGGATAGGCTCCACGCTCACGAACTCGTCGCCCATCTTCTTGGCAAGTTCCTCGGCGTTGAGGAGCGTCTGGTTGGTGTCGTTGGATAGGTATGGCTGTCCTGCGCCTTGCACCCGTGGCAGGTGCTGCATCTCCTGCGTGAGGAGCATGTTGATCTGGTTGGCGTTCATGCCCAGCTTCTGGAAGAGGAAGTTGGTCACGTCGGGAGCCTTCTCGATGATGCCGCTCAGCAGGTGCACCGGCTCGATGGTCTGCTGTCCGTTGCGTTGCGCTGTGTTCACGGCGGCCTGCACCGCTTCCTGCGCCTTGATTGTAAATTTGTCGAATGTCATATTTCGTTCTCCTTTCTATGGATTTTTATTCGTTTTACTTTTTTCAGTGGAGTAAAAGCGAAATATGTGCCGAGGAGAGGATGTTGACAAAATGGCGGCAAAAAGATGGATTTAAGTGTTTTTTAAGAGGAGTGTGTGTCAAAACGGCAGACTTGCTGGCATTTTAGGCGCCTTTTTCGTGTTTTTAAATCCGCAGCATCGCAGCTGGGGTAATGTTCAGGGTGTTGCATAACAGTCTTGCGATTTTCAGTGTTGGCTCTGAGCGTCCTGCTATATAGTCATTGATGCGTGAAGGGCTTACGCCAATCTCTATGGCAAGTTGTTTTTGGGTCATGTTCTTGTCTTCGAGGGACAGTTCTATCAGTTCGGCGACAGATGGTTTGCCGATGGGATAATGCTTCTTCTCGTATGCTTCCACGATATCCGACATCAGGGTCAATTCTATTGCATTCTTGTCGTTGGCAGGAGTTTCGTCTGTCACCAATGGCAACAGTTCCTCTATTCTGTCGAGGGCAAACTCGTATTGTTCTTTTGTTATCTTTTCCATCATTCCTATATTTTAAATGGTTGAACAATCAATTTTATCATATTCTTGGTGTGTGCCAACGATGCACAAGTTTTTTTGGGAAAACTTTTAGATTTCGGAAGAAATGTTCTGCTAATACTCTCATTTATGCCCAATAGAATGCGTGATGTCTACACCCATTCCGTCCAGTTCTCGGGCGTGACGATTGCTTTCTCCTTCACGTCGTAGGTGGAGAGGAAGGCGGAGGGAAACTGGGTGTTGGCGCGCTTGGGATTCCATTTCATCTCGAAGAGAGAAAACTGGCCGTCGCTCTCCTCTATGTAGTCTATCTCCTGCTGCTGGTTGGTGCGCCAAAAATAACTGTTCGCATACCTTCCGGAGTATTGGTTTGCCTTGATTCGCTCGCTGATGAAGAAGTTCTCCCACAGGGCTCCTACGTCCTGGCGGAGCGAGAGCGGGGCGAAGTTCTGGAGGATGGCGTTACGGATGCCGTTGTCGTAGAAGTAGAATTTCTTGGCACGTTTCAGCTCCGTGCGGAGGTTGCGGCTGAAGCCGTTCAACTTGAAGATGATGTAGCACTTTTCCAACAGGTCGACATATTTCTCCACCGTCTTGTTGTCGGTGCCTACGGTCTGCGCCAATTCGTTGTAGCTCACCTCGCTTGTCACTTGCAGGGCGAGGGCTGTGAGCAGTTTTCCCAATAGCACGGGGCGGCGCACGCTCTCCAGGCTGAGCAGGTCTTTGTATAGGTAACTGTCTGAGAGGTTGCGCAAGAGCTCCTTGGCGTCGTCCTTGTGGCTGATGATGTCGGGATAGGAGCCGAATATGAGCCGGTCCTCCAATGTCTGCTTGACGCCTAATAGACCTTGTGCGCTGAGCAGTTCCTGGGTGGAGATGGGGAAGAGGTGATACTCGAACTTGCGACCCGTGAGAGGCTCGTTGAGCTTGTCTTGCAGTTCAAACGAAGAGGAACCTGTGGCCAAGAGTTGCACGTCGGGGAAGTTGTCTGTGATGCGTTTCAGCGTCATGCCGATGTTCTCCACCCTTTGCGCCTCGTCGATTACCACGATGCGGTTGCCGCCTATGAGCGTCTTCAGCTCCTGCGTGTTCATCGCGGTGAGCATTTCCTTCACCTCGGGCTCGTCGCAGTTGAGCTGGAGCGTTGGCTCCGTGCGGTTTTCGAGCACCATCTTGAAGAGAGTGCTCTTGCCTACCTGTCGTGCGCCTATCACGATGATGGCCTTGCCCGAGAACAGATGGTTCTCTATCACGTCTTGAAGTTGTCTCTTTATCATATTTCCCTGCTTAAAATGGCTGTCTCTAATCACATGGCTTGGCAATGATTGATTTCGAGTGCAAAGATAATAAAAATATTCCTAATCCCAAAATTTATACTGATTTTTGGGATTGTAATCCTAAAATTTATACTGATTTTTGGGATTAGGGGTGTTTGAGGTGGTAAAAGTCATATAGTCTTATTCGTATTTTGCGAGGAATAAAATAATATTTGTGAGGAATGAAATTATGTTTTGTGAGGAATGAAATTATGTTTTACGAGGGCGAAAATTGTGTTTTTCGCCGCAAAGTGGTGACAGTGACAATGACAGTGCGATTTTCCGCACCTTTCCATCTTTCCATCTTCAAACTGCTGACACTGACACTGACAGTTAGATTTTCCGCAACTCCCTGCTGTGAGG
>CAVCDC010000057.1:0-16434 GCA_963600865.1 Firmicutes bacterium CAG:103 | reverse complement strand
TGCGCTTCGTGTTCCTCACAGGTATTACCAAGTTCTCGCAGCTCAGCATCTTCAGCGAACTGAACAATATCACGAATGTGAGCATGGATGAGCCATACGCTGGCATTTGCGGCATTACCAAAGAGGAACTTTTGACCCAGATGAGTGAGGATATAGACGAATTAGCAGGAAAACTGCAACTTACCCGCGAGGAGACCATACAGAAACTGAAGGACCACTACGACGGATACCATTTTTCTTGGCCCTCTCCCGACGTGTTCAATCCCTATAGCTTGCTCAACTGCTTCGCCCGACAGAAACTCGATGCTTTCTGGTTCGGTTCGGGGACACCAACATTCCTTATCAACAAGATGAAGGATTTCCATGTGCAACCTTCTCAAATAGGTAGGGTGAGAGCCAAGGCAGCCTCGTTTGATGCACCAACGGAGACGATGAGGTCTTTGATTCCTTTGCTTTACCAAAGTGGATATTACACGATAAAGGGTTATGACGATAACTTGGACATATATACGTTGGATATCCCGAACAAGGAAATTGCAGTTGGTCTTTACGACAGTTTGTTGGCAAACTATTTGGACTCTGCCGTAGATGAGGGCAGGGTTGTGGTTGGTGATCTGTCTGAACTGATAAAGCATGGTGACATGGATGCAGCCTTCACTCTGCTGAATGATTTCTTGGAGACGGTGCCTTACTGCGACAACACCAACTATGAGGGACATTGGCAGCAGACGCTCTACATCATGTTTGCCCTGCTCACCGATTACCGCATTCTTGTGGAGCAGCGTACGGCGAAGGGTAGGACGGACATGGTGTTGGAGACTCAGGATGCCATCTATGTCATGGAACTGAAGTTTGGCAAGAGCGCAGAGGAAGCACTTGCCCAGATAGAAGCCAAGCACTACGCCGATGCCTTCAAGATGAAAAGCAAGGAAATCGTGAAGGTAGGACTGAACTTCGGGGTAAAGGACGAAGTGAACTGCTTAGAATGGAGCATTGAAAAGTAAAAAGGCCGTTTAAAGGTAAAAAGGTAAAAAGGTAAAAAAGTAAAAAAGGCTCGCGCCATGTAGCGGGTAAAAAAGTAAAATTGTAGGCTAATGCCATGAAAAACACATGATGTTGTAAGAAAATACACGCATTCTGTATGATAATGAACGATGGTGGATGATGAAAGGGGTAATTTTGCACCATCGAAATCATTAACTAAAAACATAAAACAAACAATCTATGAGACAATACTTAAAATTACTAATGCTCGCTTTCCTTATGGTCATGGGAAAGAATGTTGCTTGGGCAGAAGGTGATGGCGAAACCACTACTGAAGGTGAAACCACAAGCACGATTTCCATTCCTAATAATTTAGGGGAATATATAGACGCAACGAAAGCTACACTTAATAATAGTGAAGGAAAAACAGATAAAATTAAGGCGGAAAGTGCTGCTGGATTTGGAAGCATTTATAATGGAGCCACGGCAACTTTCACATTGACAGCCTCAGAGCAGTTGGACGATGCCTATTTGATGTTTATGACGGCAACAAAAAATAACGATTGCAAAGTTACCGTTGAAGTCACTGCGCATGATTATTCTAAATCACAGGAATTCGATATTCTTAATATAAATGATTGGGATTTTACCAAAGGGACCAAACGAGTATTGTACTTGGGGACATTGCCAAAAGGTACTGTAACCTTAAAGTTCTCTTTCTCAAATACAAATAGTTATGTCGGCAACCTCGGAAATATCGCATTTTACCAGAGTAAGCAGTTCCCTCAAGAGCCAGAAGCATATATAGATTTAACAAAAGGCTCTTATTCTATCAGTAAGGCGGAAGAAAATACAAAAGATAAAAATGTGAGTGGTGGATATCAAGTAGGATTTGTAAAAAATAATGCCCAGAGTGCATACGATATTTTTGTCACAGAGGCAGGAAAATACTATCTTTGCCTTGGCTGTGCCTGGTTTGCAAATGCTGCTACGATGAATGTTAAGGTGATAGATCCGACGACAGGAAAAGAAGAGGTAAGTCAAGCTGTGGCTATTACATCAGATATTAAAAAGAAGGATTATAGTGTCCATATCCCTATCCTTTTGGAAAGTTCTCTTAGCAGGGGATGGAAGATTTTGCAACTTTCTTTCTCAGGGGCGAGTGCCGATAATGTTTATATAATGAATTACGCCAACCTCCATTTGACGAAGGCAGACCATACATTAGCTGTCACAGACGCCAAGGCTGCTACTTTGGTGCTCCCCTTCGAGGCAACCATCCCGTCGGGAGTGAAGGCTTATAAGTTGACTGCTGTAGGTGAGGACAAAAAAATCACCTGCGAGGAAGTGACAGATGCTCTTCCTGCCAACACCCCAGTGCTCGTCAATGCAGAGGAGGGTAGCTATACCTTCGAAGCAAAGGAGGTACCTGCTACCGCAGAGGAGTCTCCAAAGGTTGGTTTGCTCACAGGTGCTTTTGCAGAGACCACTGTTCCGCAGAATTCGTACGTTCTTCAGAAGCAGAACAACAAAGTAGCGTTCTACAAGGTTACGTCAGAGAATATCAAGGTGCAGGCAAACCGCGCTTATCTCACACCTGCTACCTCCAACGCCAAGGAACTGTCAGTCGACTTCGGTTGGGATGATGTTACAGGCATCAGCACTGCTGTACAGCAGGAGAATAACACAGACTCTCCCCTCTATGACCTCCAAGGCAAGAAGGTAAGCAAGGGCGGTCTTCCCAAGATCTATATCACAAAGGGAAAGAAATTCGTCTCACGAAAGTGAAGAGTGAAGAACGAAGAGTGAAGAATCCAACACCCACAAAGGCTGTTGTCTTAACTCCTTAACTCCTTTAACTTCTCAACCCCTTAACACCCCAAAATATAAAACAGAATAACAACAATTAAAAACTTAAAGATATGAAAGCATATATCAAACCTACAATCCGAGTAATGGCTATGGGCCAGGAGGCTTTTTGCGCAACATCAGCAGGTAATGAAGTCACAAATGACCCCGCAAGCGAAAGTGAGCCAGTATTGAGCAAGGAAAAATTCGACTTTAACTTCCTCGGAGGTGATGAATAAAGAAAAATAATATCGGAAGTCATTGTAGTCAGTGAAGTTATAGAAGTAAAGGAAGTCCGCTTCTAAAGGTATAACACTTTGGTATCAGTCTTTGAAAGGTAAAAAGATGACAGGCGGTTTCTTAAGGTAAAAAGGTAGAAGGATAATGAGGTAGAAGTCTTAGACAGGTAAAAAGATAAAGGTAAGTAGTAAAGTTAATAGTTTTAGTAGGACAGTTTAGTAATATGGCTTTTAGTAGGAGAGGGTGTCGACCCTCATGCTTCCCTTCACTTCTCTAACTTCTCTCACTTCCGAATGTAATAAATAGATGTTTGTTCCGTTATGTATACATACAGAAGGAACAAACATTTTTGTAATAACGAACAAACGAATCGAAATAATGAAAGCAAGAAACATCTTGATGGCTCTCTTCCTCTGGGTGGTTCTGTCTATGCAGGCAGAGAACTACCCTTATCGTAGTGACTGTTTGTGGCTCACCGTGCCCGACCATGCCGATTGGCTCTACCAGACTGGCGAACAGGCAAAGGTGGAAGTCGGCTTCTATAAATATGGTGTTCCGCGAGACGGCGAGGTGAAATACGAGATTGCCAACGACATGCTTGCCGGAGACAAGCAGGGGAGTGTGACGCTGAAGAACGGACGTGCCGTCATCAACATGGGCACAAGAAAGACTCCCGGCTTCCGTGACCTGCGCCTGTCCATGAAGATAGACGGCAAGACCTACCAGCATCATGTGAAGGTGGGATTCTCCGTCGACAAGATACAACCCTATACACAAGAGCCTAAGGACTTCATGGCTTTCTGGCAGAAGAACCTCGACGAGTTGAAGCAGTTGCCCTTGAAATATACCAAGGAGTTGGCTCCCGAGTATTGCACGGACAAGATAGACTGTTACCTCGTCAAGCTCCAGATTGACAAGATGGGACACGCCATGTATGGCTACCTCTTCTATCCCAAGAATGCCAAGAAGGGCAGTCACCCCGTGGTGCTCACCCCTCCAGGTGCCGGCATCAAGACCATCAAGGAACCCTTGCGCAACAAGTTTTATGCCGAGAATGGTTTTATCCGTTTCGAGGTAGAGATACACGGTCTCGACCCTCGTCTCTCCGCCGATAAGTTCAAGGAGATAAGCAGTGCCTTCAACGATGGCAATGGCGGTTATCTCGCCAACGGTTTGGAGGACAAGAACGTCTATTACATGAAGCATGTCTATTGCGGATTGGTACGCTGCATCGATCTCCTTACCTCCCTGCCTGAGTGGGACGGCAAGAATGTGGCTGTGCAGGGCGGCAGCCAGGGCGGTGCCCTGTCTATCGTTGCCGCAGGACTTGACAAGCGTGTCACCCAGTGTGTTGCCAACCATCCCGCTCTCAGCGACATGGCTGGCTATACAGAGAAAGGAAGGACAGGCGGTTATCCCCACTTCAACAAACTGCCGCAGATATTGGGCAACAAAGGCTGCCTCAACACCATGGCATACTACGATGTAGTCAACTTCGCCCGTTATGTGACAGCCGACAGTTATCTCACCTGGGGGTACAACGATAATACATGTCCTCCCACCACCAGCTATGCCGTATGGAACACCTTGAAATGTAAGAAAGACTCCCTCCTGACTCCCATCAACGAGCACTGGACATCAGAGGATACCAACAAGAACCAGATGGAATGGATCAAGGAACATCTGAAAAGGTAAAAGAGGGAAACATCATAAGACATGAGATACTTATTATTTATCACTATCGTTTTGTCCCTTTGTTTTTGTTCATGCAACAAAAACAAAGGGACTACTTATCTTAAAGAATTGAAGGCTACAAATATGGACAAGTCCTTTTTGAAAATTATAAAAGAGTATGAAACAGCTTATCCAAACGATAGCAATATAGTGGTTTTCTTTAATGTAGAGTCGGATCTTTCCATGTACTATGGCAATGGTATATATTTCACAATTATCCAAATATAGAATCTGTCGCATTATATTTCAACAATGAGACAGATGCTGTCATAGCAAGAAAATATGGTACAGGAACTTACTTCACTATTTGTGAATTTGATATTTTTGCATTAATGAATAATGAAAAAATGAGATCTAACATACCATTTGAATACTTCTGCGTTGAAGGTAAGAAAGTGTATATTGTATCCGAAGTAAACGTTCTTTTTTCAGAAGAATATATAAAACGACAAGCCAAGCAAAACGCTGCAATACACAGGCTATCTAATACAACAAGATATAAAAAATGGCAGATAAAATACGAGGAAGATTGGAGTAGATGCCCAGATGTCAAAAGATGCTATAAAATAATCGAGAACTAAGTCCGCGACATTTGTCGGTGTAAATTCGTATTCAAAAAAATAAAAGAACTCCTCAGTGTATGGGTAAGCACTGGGGAGTTCTTTATGTGTCTCGAGCATGAACTAACATCGCTGATTCATGTCCAGTCGCAGATATCACGCCAAATGCTTCGCTTAAGGCAAGGAAACAGAGGGGGATTTTTTCATGCCAAAGGGGGCTAAAAAGAGTATGCGTGTAAAAAATATCAAATATTTCTCTTCTTATTTCTAAAAAAGTACTATATTTGCAAAAAATCTTAAACATTCGATGTTTTATTAGCTCTTATTCATCAAATTAATACTGACTATGAAGAAAAAACAAATGAAAGAGATGCTTCTGCTTGCCTCGTTGCTGGTGGGCGGATTTTTGGTGACTGGGTGTACCAATAAGGATTATGACTTCAAGCAAATTGATGCTACGATGGGATTTGGTGGCAACGAACTTGTACTCCCGTCAAGTGAGACGATGGCGATTCCTCTGGACGACATCTTGAAGTTGGAGAATGACGGTTGTGTCGTGGTAGATGCAGCGAGGGACTCCAACTATTATTTCCATCAAGACGGTGAGGCTATCGAACCTGTGCATCCTCGTATCGACAAGATCGTGATTACGGAAGACCTTTCCCAAACGAGTGATATTGTCTTGAGCTTGGCATCTGCTGCCAAGGGTACCCGTGCCGCTAATGCGACCTTGCGAGGTGAAGGCGACATCTATACCTTTGAATATTCTGGTAACAAACCATCAGAGGTGGTGTCGTTGTCGCATGCCGATGTCGACTGTAATTTGTCGTTGAGCGTAAATCTTACGGCTCTTTCTTCTTGGACACAACAGCTTGACAAGGTGGAGATTACTTTCCCCGCTTATATGGAGATCGAAAGTTCAAAGGGAACTTTATCTAATAATGTACTTACTCTGAACAATCTGTCAACCTCTGAGATATGCAAACTGACGATACGGATCAAAGGTCTTGACTTTACAAAGGGCGGCACCGACGGACTGGTGGTAAATGACAAGGTGAAGATGAAGGGTGCCATCCACATGACTGTCCAGGCAAGCAACATCACGCAGGGCACAGGCACTACTGCCAAGATTTCCAACAGTCTGCAGATGGGTTCTGTGACCGTGTTGAGTGCGACGGGTAAGTTTAACCCTACCATCGACCTGAACAAGTTGGGTAAGACGACCATCAATGGTATTCCTGAATTCCTGCAAGGTGGAAACGTGAAGGTGGATCTGTATAATCCTGTCATCAAACTTGTGGTGAGCAATGATATGGCCATCGAGGGTAAACTCGATGGTGTGCTCAAGAGTTTTAAGGGCGGAAGCCAGATAGCTGCTGTCGATGTGAATGACATTACCATCGGTGCAAACCAGACCACGACGGTGTATATCTGCAGAAGAAACGAAGGCATCCCTACGGGTGATGGCGTAGTAGTAAAAGTGATTCCTAATCTCTCTACGATCATCGAGACCATTCCCGACGAGATAACCTTCGACGCTCATGCTGCAGCCAACAAGGACAAGGAGGGAACCTTCCTGTTCGGTCACTCTTATACCGTCGCTCCTTCCTACTCGGTAGATGCTCCTATCGCTTTCGCCGAGAATGCCGTCATCGAGTATTCTGACGACTTTGACGGATGGAACGATGACATCAAAGACTTGGAACTGTCTGATGGCGCCTATCTGAGTCTTACCGCCAATGCCCAGAACAAGGTGCCGGCTACGCTCATCGTGGAAGCCACTCCGTTGGGTGTTGATGGGGAAGACATCAGCAATCTCGTCGTGGTCGATATCAAGCAGGGTACCGTGAAGGCTTCTACAGACGGTACGACTGCAGTGATCTCTCCTCTGGAAATAGAAATCCGTGAGAAGGTGAAGGGTGGACTGAAGAAACTCGACGGTTTGTCATACAAGGTGCTCGGTAAGGCTTCCCATGACGGTACTTCCGTCACTGGCGTGACCTTGAATGCCAAAAAACATACCTTGAAGTTGGAAAACATCAAGATTAAACTTGTGGGCAAGGTAATCGGCAACTTCAACTAATGGGAATGGCAACAGAATACTAACACACAAAGACACAAGATTATGACAAAGAATAAGATGAACAATATATGCAAGCATCTCTTGGTTGCTTCTTTCTTGCTGGTAGGTGGGACAGCGATGGCACAGACTCTCAACTCTGCTTACTTTACAGATGACTATAAGTTCCGCCACGACATGAACCCTGCTTTCGACAACGAACAGAGCTATATCGCCGTTCCTGCCTTGGGTAATATCAGTATCACCACACGGGGTAACTTCGGATACAAGGATGTGGTGATGAACAATCCGATGTATGGCACAGAGGCAGGAGCCAAGAAGATGACATCTTTCATGAATCCTTATATCTCTGCCGATGATGCGCTCAGTGGGTTCAGCAAGGGCAACAACCGTGTGGTGGGTGACGTGAATATCGCTATCCTCTCGGCTGGCTTCAAGGGTTTTGGCGGTTACAACACCATCGAGTTGAATGCCAAGGCTTCTTTCGGTGTCTCTCTTCCCTACGAGTTGTTTGAGTTTGCCAAGAACACGGGCAACAAGAGTTATGAGATAGGGGATATCAATGTGAGGGCACGCTCGTATGCAGAGTTGGCGTTCGGTCATTCCCATAAGATCAATGAGAAGTTGAGAATTGGTGCCAAACTGAAGTTCCTTTTCGGTGTCGCCAACGGTGATGCCCGTTTGGAGAATCTGCGTGCCGACCTTTCCGGTGACCAGTGGATTGTCTCTGGCAAGGCAAATGCACAGATGTCTATGAAGGGTTTTACTTATAAGACCAAGAAGGGTGAGTACAATCGTGTAGATGCGAATGGTAACCCTGAAACGTATGATAAGATCAATGATGTCGATGTGAGCGGCACGGGTTTGGGCGGCTTCGGTATGGCTGTCGACTTGGGTGGCGTCTATAAGCTTAACAAAGACTGGACGCTGAGTGCTTCTGTCCTCGACTTGGGTTTCATCAGTTGGAGCAACAACATGAAGGCGGTGAACAGAAGTGAGAGCTTTGTCTTCAGTGGCTTCCACGATACGGCAGTGAAGGATAGAAGTGGAGCTACCGCCGATGACCAGATGGATGATTATGGTGACCAGATCGCCGACTTCATCAACCTGAAGGATGTGGGCGACCAGGGAGGACGCACTACGGCTTTGGCTGCAACGGTCAATGTGGGTGCTGAGTACACCCTGCCTTCTTACAACAAACTCTCTTTCGGTTTGCTGAGCAGCACCCGCATCAATGGTGCCTTCTCTTGGACAGAAGGTCGGTTGAGCGCCAACTGGAAACCGCTGAAGTGGTTGGATGGTGGCATCAACTTCGCCGTGAACAGTTTTACTGCCAGCATGGGTTATGTGCTCAACATCCATCCTAAGGGGTATAACTTCTTCATCGGCATGGACCATATCTTGGGCAAGACCAGCAAGGAGTTTATCCCTCTGAGTTCCAATGCCAGCCTCGCCATGGGTATGAGCATTACTTGGTAAAGGTAAAAGGGTAAAAAGTAAAAAGGTAAAAGGGTAAAAAGTAAAAAGGTAAAAGGGTAAAAAGGTAAAAAAGTAAAAAAATAAAAGGCATAAAATAAACGCAGGAAGGGTGGTGGTTCGCCACGTCTCCTGCGTTTTTGATGTTGCTTTTCGAAAAGAGGATACAGTATGGAGAAACAGACCAATAAGGACGAAGAGTTTATGCGCCGTGCACTCGTTGAGGCGCAGGCAGCTTTCGACAGAGATGAGATTCCGGTAGGTGCCGTCATCGTGTGCAATGACCGTATCATCTCACGGGCACACAATCTGACGGAGGTGCTTCATGACGTGACAGCCCATGCTGAGATGCAAGCCATCACGGCTGGGGCTGATGCCTTGGGTGGCAAATACCTCAAGGACTGTACGTTGTATGTCACCGTAGAACCTTGTGTGATGTGTGCTGGAGCCATAGGGTGGGCACAGATAAGCCGTGTGGTGTATGGAGCGGCAGATGACAAACGGGGGTATACAAAATATGCGCCCGAAGCGCTGCATCCTAAGACGACGGTCACTTCGGGCGTATTGCAAGATGAGTGTAGTGCACTCATGCAGAATTTCTTCAAGCGCAAGAGATAAGCGGATAAAGGTAAAAAGGTAAAAAAGTAAAAGGTAAAAGGCTCGCGCCACATAAACTATAGCCTTAGCTTCTTTAATCCCTCTAACTTCTTTAGCTCTTTAACCTTTTATTTTACTAACACGACGAGATATTTGCTTGTGCTCCAGAATATCTGTGGGTCGGTAATGCGCAGGGTGTATTGCTTGTCCACATTGCGAGTCAGGGTATAACTGCTTGCAGGGTGTGCGGTAAGCAGTTTTGCCGACTTGGAGTAGAGCTTGATCTCGGTAGTGTTGCGGATGTCAACCTTGGTGAAGTAGTTCTTGTTGAAATTGCCGCTCATCACCTTTCCGTCTTCAAGAATGTGTTGTCCCTTCAACTCTTTCTTAGTTCCGAAGACATACCATGCCGTGTTCAACTGTTTGTCCTGGGCGTTGATGGTCTCTGCCTTCTTCTCGTTTTCTGTCGTGAGGTTGTTGACATTGGTGTTGAGGTTGGCTATGTTCTCGTCAAGTGCGGCAATGTGTATGTCCTTGGAGTCGAGCTCCTCCTTCAGCGCTTGCAGTTGCTTGTCTTTGTCAGCCAACTGTTGAGTCAGATTGGCAATTGTTTTCTTGAGTTGTGTACCTTGCAGACTGCTGCCTTCCAACTGCTTCTGCAGTTTGGCGATCAGTTCCCTGTTCTGCTTCATCCTGTCGGTAATAAACTGGATGTCTTCTTTCAGGTGGCGGCGCTTGTCAGCACCCTCTCCGCTCTTGAGTAGAGTGACACGGTTCTCAGCCTCGTTGATCTGGCGGAATCCTTCTTCTATGTCGTTGAAGATGCCTAACATCTCGTTTATCTCACTGTCCTTTTGGGCGATGATGTCATTCAGAGAGTCGGTCTGTTGGACATTGGGCTGTATAGGGGTGCTCTTCCCTTCCTTACATCCCGTCAAGGCTACGGTTGCACAGCAAACCATTACTAATAATTTTTTCATAGCTGTTCTGTTTTAATCGTTTCTTGCGAATGAAGCGAGTGGTCGCCTCACTCCGCTAAATATCGTTTTCCTGTTTTCGTTGTTCCTTTTTCTGTCTGCGTTCCTCGCGCTTCCGTTCTTTCATCTCCTCCTTCGCTACTTTCGGGTCTTTCCCTGCCAGTACGATGACGAATTCTCCGCGCGGTTCCACTTCCTCGAAGTGGGCTATTACTTCTGCCAATGTGCCGCGCACGCTTTCCTCGTGTATCTTGCTGATCTCGCGACAACAGCTCACCTGTCTGTCTGGTCCCATGACCTCAGCAAGTTGCTGTAGGGTCTTCGTCACTCTGTAGGGTGACTCGTAGAACACCATGGTGCGTGTCTCTTCGCGCAGAGAGTCAAGGTAGGTCTGTCGTCCTTTCTTCTGAGGCATGAACCCTTCGAAGCAGAACCTGTCGCATGGCAGTCCTGAGGAGACGATGGCGGGGATGCATGCCGTAGCCCCCGGCAGCGTCTGTACTGTGATGCCTGCCATGGCAGCCTCTCGTGCCAGGTAGAACCCTGGGTCACTGATGCCTGGTGTGCCGGCATCGCTTATGAGGGCGATGGTCTCGCCTGCCTTGAGGCGTTCAATGATGGCGGCGGTGGTGCCGTGCTCGTTGAACTTATGATGCGCCGCAAGGCGGTTGTGTATGTCGAAATGCTTCAACAGGACACTCGATGTCCGAGTGTCTTCCGCAAGCACCAAGTCGGCTTCTTTCAGAATCCTGACGGCGCGCATTGTCATGTCCTCCATGTTACCCACAGGGGTGGGTACAATATATAATATGCCCATACTGCGTACAAATGTAGTTAATAAATCTTTCATGGCAAAAAAAAAGAACTTTTCTTTGCAATTTTTAAAACCTTATTGTTAATTTTGTCCTTTGAAATGACAGAACATCTGATTGGGGAGGCACACCGCCCCGGAAGAATAGAAGTGGTGTGCGGGTCTATGTTCTCCGGAAAAACGGAAGAACTTATCCGTAGAATGAAGCGTGCAAAGTTTGCCAAACAGAAGGTGGAAATCTTCAAACCTTCGTTGGACACGCGTTATTCGGAAGAGGACGTGGTGAGCCATGACCGTAATTCGATCCGGTCTACTCCTGTGGACTCTTCGGGTGCCATCTTGCTCTTGGCATCCGATATTGACGTGGTGGGCATTGACGAGGCACAGTTCTTTGACGACGGACTGGTGGCTGTGTGCAATCAGCTCGCCTTTAATGGTGTGCGCGTTATTGTGGCAGGACTGGATATGGACTTCAAAGGAGAGCCCTTTGGACCTATCCCGGCTCTGTGTGCCATCGCCGACGAGGTGGCAAAGGTGCATGCTATCTGTGTGAAGTGCGGTTCGTTGGCATACGTCAGCCATCGCCTTGTACATAACAGCCGCCGTGTGCTCTTGGGCGAGAAGGACGAATATGAACCGCTTTGCCGTGAGTGCTATAAGAAAGAGGTGGAGAAGGAAACTTCCTCGGCAGGTGAGTCCTGTTGAGGAAGTAGACAGTAGAGGTTCCGTAGAGAGAAATCCCGCATCAGAAATGTGTGGGGACATGAATTGTACAGCAGAAGTGTAGGGATATGAAAGGAAAAGAAATTACATTTGACAGGTTTATACGTTGGGCGGGTATTATCATACTTGTCCTTGCCATTCTTTATGTTACCAATTATCTGAGCGGTGTCTTGTTGCCGTTCTTCGTGGCATGGTTTTTTGCCTATTTGCTCTATCCGGTGGTCAAGTTTATAGAGGTGAGACTCCATATCAAAGTGCGTGCTTTGGCCATCCTCCTTGCCATGATTGCGGCCGTCAGTGTCGTAGGGTTTGTGCTGTGGCTCGTCATCCCTCCCATGATAGACCAGTTTGACAAACTTGGAGAGGTTCTTACTCGATGGTTGCACCAAACCACCCATACGGGCAACATCTCTCATATGGTGAAAGAGTGGCTCAGGGAAAACCAGGGACAGGTAGAGACATTCTTGAAGAGCAAGGACTTTTCGGATGCTCTGAAAGCGACAATGCCCAAGTTGTTTTCTGTCGTGGGACAGACGGCAAGCGTCGTGGTAAGCATTGTCGCCTCCATGATTACGTTGTTGTATATGTTCTTCATCCTGTATGACTACGAGACACTTACGGCCAACTGGATTCGCATCTTCCCGAAGAAGAACCGTCCTTTCTGGCAGGCTCTGATGAAAGACGTGGAGCGGGAACTGAACAATTACATCCGCGGACAAGGCATGGTGGCTCTCTGCATGGGCATCATGTTCTGTATTGGCTTTACGATTATCGGCTTTCCTATGGCCATCGGCTTGGGCATACTCATCGGCATCATGGACTTGGTGCCTTATCTCCATACTTTTGCCCTCATACCGACGGCGTTCCTTGCCATGCTCAAGGCGGCTGACACGGGACAGAACTTCTGGATTGTCTTCGGACTGGCACTTCTTGTGTTCTGCGTGGTACAGATAATAACCGACATGGTAGTAACGCCCAAGATTATGGGAAAGGCAATGGGACTCAACCCTGCCATCCTCCTGCTGAGCCTTTCTGTTTGGGGTGCCTTGCTCGGATTTATCGGCCTGATAGTGGCATTGCCACTTACCACTCTTCTCATTGCTTACTGGCAACGCTATGTGACACGGGAAAAACCGCAATATTCGGAGACTGAGACCGAAACGACGGCAGAGATACCGGCAGAAATGACGGAAGAATGAAGAAAAATAGTAAAAAGTCTGCCAAATATTTGGATAATTGCAAAAAACGTTGTACCTTTGCACTCGCTTTTGTATGAAAGCGGGCGAAAGACTCGCTAGCTCAGCTGGTAGAGCACAACACTTTTAATGTTGGGGTCATGGGTTCGAGCCCCATGCGAGTCACAGCAAAACAGAAATGGTCAAGACCTTCATCATGAGGACTTGACCATTTCTATTTCTTGTTATGAGTACTTGTGTATGTCTTTCGATAAATGCTTTTGTCGTTCGGCAAAGTCTTATGACTTTATTTTACTTCTATCTTCTTCTCATACTTTGTCTCTTCCTTCGGGGCGAGTTTAGGAATCTCTACCTCAAGGACACCGTTGTCTACCTTGGCAGTGATCTTCTCGCGGTCTGCATCATCAGGCAAACTGTAAGCCTGCTGGTAGTTGCTGTAGGAGAACTCGCGGCGCAGGTAGTGCTCGTGCTTGTTCTCGTCCTTGTGCTCCAACTTGTTCTCGATGGCGATGTTCAACATGCCTTCGTTGTCAATGTTCACGCGAACCCACTCTTTCTTCAGTCCAGGTGCTGCCACTTCCATGGTGTATGCCTTTTCTGTTTCCTTTACGTTGATGGCAGGAGCCGTTGCGTTCATACGTGGCATCATATCGGTGTCGAAGAAATTGTCGTTGAAGAAGTTGCTCAACCAATCTGTGTTATTGTTTCTACGTGCTAACAACATAATTAATACCTCCAATTATAGTTTTTTTAGTTTAACTTTTTTGTTTGCCACGAGGCAACTTGGCTTTCGTCTTTCTTCTTGTCAGCCAAAGCTTTACGCTCTGCCTTTCAAGGTCTGCTGCCTTGTGGCGTTCTACTCTGAGCTCAACAACATACATGCCAGATTTTGCTTCTTCTCATGTTTCGTGCCACTCTTGTCAATATCTGCTGACAACTCTGTCAGCGTCGTGCCATTATTGGCAGTAAAGTATAATTATTTTAACGCATTGCCTCTTCGTGATGAAGAGCCAAATATGTATAGTCGTTGTTTGCTGTTGAAGATGTTTTCATTGATATTTAATGTTTATTGGCTATAACAGCATCACTTTCTCGATAATAATGCGTATCTTTGTCGGCAAATAATGTCAAACGGCAAAAATCGTAGATTATGGCACTGAAGTATTATCCTATAGGCATCCAGACATTCTCGGAGATCATCACCAAGAATTATCTCTACATCGACAAGACGGAGTATGTCTACAACATGACCCATTTCGGCAAGAAGTATATCTTCTTAGGGCGGCCCCGCCGCTTCGGCAAGTCGCTGTTGGTGTCTACCTTGCGGAGCTACTTCGAGGGAAGGCGCGAACTCTTCAAGGGACTCGCTATCGAACAGTTGGAGCAGGAGTGGACGGAATATCCCGTGCTGCACTTCAGTATGGCTGGTGGAAAGCATCAGTCGGCAGAAGAACTGAAGCTTTATTTGGGCTACCAATTGGAAGATCAAGAGAAAAAGTTTGGAATCAAGGAACATAGGGACGGCGCAAACAACCGTCTGACCGACCTCATTACGACCGTTTACCAGCAGACGGGCAAGCAGGTGGTGGTGCTCATCGACGAGTACGACGCTCCCCTCCTCGACGTAGCCCACGACAAGACGAGCTTGGAGGTGCTCCGCAACATCATGCGCAACTTCTACAGTCCCTTGAAGGATTGCGACCCCTATCTCCGCTTCGTCTTCCTCACGGGCATCACGAAGTTCTCGCAACTCAGCATCTTCAGCGAGCTGAACAACATCACGAACATATCCATGTATAATGAATATGCGGGAATTTGCGGCATCACCAAGGAAGAGTTGCTCTCGCAGATGTCGGACGACATAGACGAGCTGGCAAAGGAACAGGAAATGACTCGGGAGGAAGCAATCGCCAAGTTGAAGGAAAACTATGACGGTTATCATTTCTCCGCCAATTCGCCCGACGTGTTCAATCCCTACAGCTTGCTCAACTGCTTCTCCACCAAGGAATTCAAGGCTTACTGGTTTACATCCGGCACGCCGACTTACCTCATCAATATGATGCGCAAGTTCAAGGTGGTGCCTAATAGCCTTGGCAAGATGTACGCCAAGGATTCCGCCTTCGATGCCCCTACCGAGGAAATGACCGCCATCACGCCCTTGCTCTACCAGAGCGGCTACCTTACCATCAAGGACTACGACAAGTATAGCCAGCTTTACACCCTCGACCTCCCCAACAAGGAGATCAAGGTGGGGCTCTTCGAGAGTCTCTTACCCAACTACTTAGAGGGCATGTTTGCGCAGAACGGCGATGTGGCAATCGCCCAAATGTCCGTGCTGATTCGCCAGGACGACATGGACGGAGCCTTGCAGTTGCTCCAGACGTTCCTCGGCACCGTGCCTTATTGCAACGTCACCAACTACGAGGGCCATTACCAGCAGATGCTCTTCATCATCTTCTCGCTCCTCACGGGCTACGTGGTGGATGTGGAAGTCCACACGCCCAACGGTAGGGTGGACATCGTGATGCTCACCCACACCCGCCTCTACCTCATCGAGCTGAAACTCAACAAGAGTGCCCAAGCCGCCCTGCAGCAAATCAACCTCAAGAACTATGCCCAGCGCTTCGCCCTGAGCGGCAAGCCCATCACCAAGGTGGGCATCAACTTCGACTCCACCAAGGGGAATATCGAGGATTGGGAGATAGAGTAAATGGTTAACAAGCCTATAGATGTCAAGTTTATGACGTAAAAAACAAGACTTTTCTCTCAAATTGCAATAACATAAATATTCAAAGCTGCGACCTTTTTGTTTTGCTCAAAAAATCAAGTTTTGTATGGGACAATATGCTATTAATGAGGAATCCCCAAATGGTAGTTCACGAAAACGCCTTTGTAGCTGATGTCAAGTTAGTAAAGTTTGAGGCTTCAAAATCTGCATTTTAGCAAAGTTTAAGATGTGCAACTATCTGTTTTCGAGCGCATCCACATTGTTTCCGCCATAGAATGGTTGTTGACGCGACGAGAATAGCGTTTATTTAAATTATCGGCACAATGACCTTCAGGCTGAAGTTGCGTCCCATGTTATAGATGCCTCTCCTGCCTGTCATGGCATTGGTGTCGAGGTATTTCAGACGACTCAGATGGCTTTGATAGGCACGGTCGGTGAGGTTCTCGCCCGATAGATAGAGGGAGAGGATGCGTTTGCCGC
>CAVCDC010000056.1:0-16463 GCA_963600865.1 Firmicutes bacterium CAG:103 | reverse complement strand
CCTTCATAAGGATTTTTCGAATCACCCCGTCCCTCTTTCCAAAGAGGGCTCCACCGCTTTCCCCAAGCCCCTTTCCCCTCAGGGGACAGGGGATGTAACCGCTCCTACTCGTCGCTCTGAACCGCTAAGCTCTAAGGATGGCGGGGCATCAAAGCCCTCGCCAATTCTTTCTACGCAACAGAGTTGCGAGTGCTTGTCGGCTGGCGCTTCAAAAGGATTGCAATTGGATTCTTCACTCTTCACTCTTCACTCTTCACTTCCTATTCAGGTATTGGTGAACGTGGACATTTTCTCTGAAGGTTTTGACTGCCCGGATGTGGAGTTTGTGCAGTTGGCGAGGCCGACGCTGTCGTTGGCGAAGTATTTGCAGATGGTGGGAAGAGGACTGCGTGTGGCGAAGGGGAAGAAGAACTGCGTGATTATTGATAACGTGGGACTGTACCAGGTGTTTGGACTGCCGTCACAGGTGTGGGACTGGAAGGCGATGTTCGAAGGGAGGCTGAAGGTCGGGAAGAGAAAGGAGACGGAAAAGGAAAGGGAATTCTTCATCAAGCATGAGAAGCATGAGGAGGGACAGGACAATCCTGACTCGGAGATGATGGTGGTTGTGAGGCATGAGGATCTGTTGAAACATCGGGGTGTCGTGGATAGCAACGAGGAGTTTGCCATCGTCAAACTGCCGGATGGGAGGATGACGGTAGTGAACAGACTGGGGGAACAGGTGATAGAGCCTGACAACTATCAGAACATGAAACTGATGAAAGGCAACATCCTTTCCTTCCGACAGCGCAGGAAGAGCGTCAGCTATTATGACCTCTTGGCGAAGTCATTCATCTACGAGGGTCAACAGGTTGATGGAGTGCCCCATGTTGTCACGCTGAATGACTGGGAGTTTATTGAGTTCTCAGGCGGCTTCTACGCTCGCACCACGGAGAGGTTTTTCTTGCCGAGCCGTCCAGGGGAGTTTGACCTGATGAATTGCGGTTTCTACCTGACGTTCAAATACCATTGTTTCACGGACAGCGGTTGTCAATATTGGTACTATTATAAGGGCGGCAGCGGCAAGATGCGCTTGATAAGCGAGAACAGCATGGTGGTTTGCTTCTTGCGGGGTGACCATATACACGTGTACTGGTTTTGTGCCCGTCTGTATAACGGTGACATCGTCGTCATGGACAGGAAGGGAGACTACTACATGGTGGACTCCGACCTGAAGAAAACCTACATAGGGTGCAACCATCCGAAGGACGAGAAGGAGGACTTACGGTACGTGATGCCACGTCTCCACAAGAAGTTGTATGACGAGGAAATGAGGCGTACGAGGAAGTTGGAGGAAAAGGACTTGCAGCGGTTGCACGAGAAGTCGAACGCCGGCAATGTGGAGGTGTACCAGACAGGAAAGAGATGGGGCATCAAGATAGATGGCAAGGTGGTGGTGCCGCCCATCTACCTACATATCTCAGAACCCGTGGGAGCGTATTGCGCCTTCGAACAAATGCACAACCACTGGGGTGTGATGACAGTGAGAGGAAAGGTGAAGATAGAAGCGAAGTATGAGAAGGTGGAGCTTCTTGCCGATGGCAAGGCTGTTTGTACCAGTATCACTGGGAAGAAAGAGACGGTCAAACTGAAATAAGCAAAGGGAAGTATGTCCTCACACAGGACATGCTTCCCTTCTAAAGAGCTGTCATAAAAACAGCCAACTATCTTTTACAACAGGCGTTACTCAGCCTCCTTTGCCAGTTCAGCCTCATGCTCGGTGATCAACTTGCCCTGAATGTCATTAGGAACAAGTTCGTAGCTGGCAAACTTGGTGGTAAAGGATGCGCGGCCACCCGTCAAGGAACTGAGCGAGATGGAGTAGTTGGAGAGTTCCTTCAGAGGAATCTTTGCACTCAACTTCTGGTAACCAGCCTCGCTATCCATTCCCATAATCATGGCACGACGTCCCTGCAGGTCGCTCATCACATCGCCCATAAAGTCGGCAGGCACATATACCTCCAGGTCGTAGATGGGTTCCAAGATCTTGGGACCGGCCTGCTTGAAGGCGTCGCTGAACGCATGGCGCGCAGCAAGCATGAACGACAGTTCGTTGCTGTCTACGGGGTGCATCTTGCCATCGTAGACGATGACACGCACATCGCGGGCATAACTACCTGTCAAAGGACCATGTTCCATACAGTCCATCACACCCTTGAGGATAGCGGGCATGAAGCGGGCATCGATGGCACCACCGACAACAGAGTTGAGGAACACTAATTTTCCACCCCACTCCAAGTCAATCTCTTCACGGCTCTTGATGTTCATCTTGAACTCCTGTCCGTTGAAGTTGTATGTCACGGGGTCTGGCATTCCCTCAGCATAAGGCTCGACGATGAGATGTACCTCACCAAACTGACCGGCGCCACCACTCTGTTTCTTGTGACGGTATTCGGCACGCGCCTTCTTCGTGATGGTCTCACGGTAAGGGATGCGCGGCTCTTCGTATACGACATTGAGTTTCTCGTTATTCTCCAAGCGCCACTTCAAAGTACGCAGGTGGAACTCACCCTGTCCACGCACGATCACCTGGCGCAGTTCCTTGCTCTGCTCCACCACCCATGTCGGGTCTTCCTGGCGCATCTTCAGGAGGGCCGCCATCAGCTTCTCCATATCCTGTGCATTGACAGCCTTGACGGCACGTGAATATTTCGGATTAGGATACTTGATGAAGTCGAATCTCCATTCCGTATCCTTGCCATTGAGCGTGTTGCCCGTCTTCACATCCTTCAGTTTGACGGTACAGCCGATGTCTCCAGCCTCCAACTTGTCTACCGCCACGCGGTTGGCACCAGCGCAGGCGTATATCTGTCCGATGCGCTCCTTAGAGCCACGGTCGGCATTGGTAAGGTCATCGCCCGGTTTTACAGAACCGCTCATCACCTTGAAGTAGCTCACCTCACCGATGTGCGGTTCTACACCCGTCTTAAAGAAATAGATGCTCTCGGGGCCATTGCTGTCGGGCACAATCTCCTCACCACGCGTGTTGTGCACCTTCGGCATCTCGCTCACAAACGGGACGACATTGCCCAAGAACTCCATCAGGCGATGTACACCCATGGACTTGCCGGCACAGACACAGAACACAGGGAAGATGCTACGAGTAACCAGTCCCTTGCGAATACCTTCGCGAAGCTCATCCTCCGTCAGGCTCTCACTCTCGAAGAATTTCTCCATCAGTCCCTCATCGTTCTCAGCAGCAGCCTCGACAAGAGCCTTGTGCAGTTCCATAGCCTTGTCCTGTTCCTCCTCTGGAATCTCCTCGATGATAGGAGCACCACCCTCGGGCTTCCATGAATACTTCTTCATCAGCAGCACGTCGATGAGGGCATTGAAGCCAGCGCCTGTCTCAATAGGATACTGTATCTGAACGCACTTAGGACCATAGATGTCCTTCATCGTGGCGATGATGTTGTCAAAGTCACACTTGTCGGAGTCCAGCTGATTGACAAGGAAGATGACCGGTTTGCCCAACTTCTCCGTATAGCGGAAGTTATTCTGTGTGCCAACCTCAGGGCCATACTGACCGTTGATAAGGATAACAGCCTGGTCGGTAACGTTCATAGAAGTGATGGCACCGCCCACAAAGTCATCGCTTCCCGGGCAATCGATAATATTCAGTTTCTTGTTGTTCCACTCGACATGAAAAACAGTGGGGAATACCGAGTAGCCGTATTCCAACTCTACAGGGAAGTAGTCGCTCACCGTGTTTTTCGCTTCTACAGAGCCTCTACGCTTGATGACGCCTGCTTCAAACAACATACTCTCGGCAAGTGTAGTCTTGCCGCTACCCGCACTGCCAAGCAATGCAATGTTTTTGATCTCGTTAGTCTGATATACTCTCATAACGTTATAGGTTTTAAAGGTTATATTCTTCATGGACGGGGGTTGTTAGCCCTGTTGTCTCTACGCCGAAGCCATCATCCTATGCATCGCATCCAGACAACAACTCCATTCGAGCCTCTAAATTACTTTTTTTTTCGCAAAACACAAAAGTTTCTGAGAAAAAACAATTAACTTTTAAAACATATTAGTAATTTTGTACAAACTTAAGGCAAAAATAAGGGGTTACACCTTATTATATAAGAAGCGACAAGACAAAAACTCTCACACACGCACCACCTATGGCAGGACTATACATACACATACCTTTCTGCAAGAGCCGTTGCATATACTGCGGGTTCTATAGCACCACATCACAGGAGATGAAAGATGCCTATACCGACGCCCTGTGCAAAGAGATGGCGATACGCCAGGCAACAGAGTCCATAGAAAGCAGTACGGAAAGTCCACACATAGACACCATCTACATGGGAGGAGGAACCCCCAGTCAACTATCCGGCGAACAACTCAAGAGGATATTCGCCCAGATAGAGGAGGGCTATCAGAAGAGACCATCGCAGAAGCCACAGGAAGTCACCATGGAATGCAATCCTGACGACGTGACAGACGACTTCTGCAGTATGCTGAAAGACTTGCCCGTGAACCGCATCAGCATGGGGGCGCAGACCTTTGATAACGAGAGACTGCGTTTCCTGCACCGCCGTCACAAGGCAGAGGACGTGGCAAAGGCAGTAGAGCGACTGCGCAGAGCTGGCATCTGCAACATCAGCATAGACCTCATGTTCGGTTTTCCGGAGGAAAGTCTGCAACAATGGCAAGAGGACATCAGAGAAGCCATCGCCTTAGACGTGGAGCACATATCGGCATACAGTCTGATGTACGAGGAGGGCACCCCACTCTACCGACTACTCGAAACAGGGAAAGCCAAAGAAACAGACGAGGAGACATACAGACAGATGTACGAAACGCTGATAGACCACCTCTCAGACGCAGGATTTGAGCATTATGAAATCAGCAATTTTGCAAAACCCGGGCATCGTTCCATACACAACAGCAACTACTGGCGCGAAGTACCCTACATAGGGATAGGGGCTGCGGCACACTCGTACAGCAGAGGCGAAAAAGTGACAAGAAGTTGGAACGTATCTGACATCAAGCAATACATGAGCAGCATCAACGAAGGGATACTCCCAAGGGAAAGCGAGGAACTCGACCATGCGACAAGATACAACGACCTCATCACCACTGCGCTGCGTACCCGTGAAGGCATAGACCTGGAGATGATGAGACGAGAATTCGGAGAGACGTACTACGAACAGACACTAAAAGAAGCAGAGAGACACATCAGACTTGGCAAGATGAAGATAGCGGGGCAACATCTCTCGCTGACAAGAAACGGACTTTATGTTTCGGACGACATCATGAGCGACTTCATGATGGTGTAATCGATTTATCAAGACCGACTGCGACTCTCCCACCCTACATTCTCCAATCGTCGAGCGACTCTATATCTCCGCTCTTTTTGTAAATCTCGAAATAATAAGCCTTGATACGATCCACGACCTGTGCCGTGGTCTTCTTCTTAGACAAATAAGGTTTCAACATTTGCATAAGGGCAAACAACACGACCACTGCCAACACGACCACAAGCCATGACAGCATCTCGCTTCCAAAATTAAGTAAAGGAAACAACCCCACGCCTACGACAATAGGCAAAACGAAACAGAACCAGTCTACTGGAGTATCAAGTTGGGTGGACTTCAAATACTCTTCCCGCAGACTGCTTGGGGCGTTCAGTATCAACTGCTTTTGATACCTTTCCCAATACTCGTTAAATGTTTTCTCAATATTCTCTCGCTTCATTCTATCGTTTAGATAACAACACTCTGCAAACATGCTTGGCCACAGAGCAACTTTTCTTCTTATCGGTGTTCCTGAAATGTGCATTGTGCCACCCTTGGGCATCTTAAAGAACTCCTGTCTTATACTATTCTGGATTTTTGCGCAAAGTTAATCACAAAAATCGAACTACCAAAATTACCCCCCCCATAATAGCTACCATTTAATAGCATTTAACACTTTTCGGAAAGGGTTGCGCCCACCTGAAACAAAAAAAGTAAGAGAAAAGCCGAACAGCCTTTCTCTTACTTTTTTTTATAAGTTTCCTATATGTTTCTTATAAGATTTCCACAAGTTTTGTATGGTCATATTCCCCCTGCATTTCAGCAGGTATCAATCAACCTTTTCGATAATCTTCATTCCTTCCTCTACCGCTTGCATGTTCAAAGGAATGAGGCAGTGATGGCGTTCAGGCAACGCCTTGAAAAGCGCCTTGTTCAAGCCATCCGTGCTTACCACGGGGCAGACCTTCAGCAAACCGCCAAGGACAATCATATTGAACACCTTGCCGTTCTTCATCTCTGCCGCCTTGTCCATCGCATCAATGCGATAGACGGTGATGTCCTTGCGCGTAGGAGGGTTCATGATACCATAACCGTCATAAATCAAGATGCCACCAGGTTTGACCTTGGGTGCAAACTTGTCAAGAGAGGGTTGGTTGAGTACAATGGCGACATCGTAACTGCTAAGGATAGGCGAAGATATACGCTCGTCGCTCACGATGACCGTCACGTTGGCAGTACCGCCACGCTGTTCCGGTCCATAGGCAGGCATCCACGTCACCTCCTTGTCCTCCATCAGTCCCGAGTAGGCGAGAATCTTTCCCATCGAGAGAACGCCCTGTCCGCCAAAACCTGATATGATAATTTCTGTCTTCATTGTTTCTTTTATTTTGAGGAAGTTAAAGAAGTTAAGGGAAGTTACGCTCCCCATGGTCGCTTGGGAAGTTAAAGGACAACAGCCTCATCTGCTCCTATGCCCACAAAAGCATTTGTCCCTTAACTTCTCTAAATTCCCTTAACTTCCCTAAATCCCCATACAGTTTACATTCCCGTCGTATCCTTCAGGTCACCCTTCTGATACTCCTTAAACATATTCTCTTCCATCCACTTGTTAGCCTCGACGGGAGAAAGTTTCCAACCGCTATTACATGTGGAGACAATCTCCACAAGGCTGGAGCCCTTGCCCATCATGCTTGCCTCGAACGCCTTACGGATAGCCTTCTTAGCCTTCCTGATGCTTGCCACAGACTCGACACTCTGGCGTGTGACATAACAAGTACCCGTAAGACGGCTTGCCAAGTCGGTGATGTTAAGAGGATAACCATGCAGGTCTGGCTCACGACCATAAGGGCAGGTAGCCGTCTTTTGTCCCAACAAGGTAGTTGGTGCCATCTGTCCACCGGTCATGCCATAGATGGCATTGTTGATAAAGATGACAGCGATATGCTCGCCACGGTTCAGGGCATGGATAGTCTCACAAGTACCAATACAAGCCAAGTCGCCATCGCCCTGATAGGTAAAGACAAGACGGTCTGGCCACAGACGCTTGATGGCAGTAGCCACGGCTGGTGCGCGTCCATGAGCCGCCTCCTGCCAGTCGATATCCAAATAACGATAAGCGAAGACAGCGCAGCCAACCGGGCAGACACCCACTGACTTATCCTCCATCCCCATCTCCTCGATAACCTCGGCAACGAGTTTGTGCACCACGCCATGAGAGCATCCCGGGCAGTAGTGCATCGGAGTGTCGTTCATCAACGTAGGCTTCTTATATACCAGATTCTCTGGCGAAATGATATCATTCATTTTAAAATATAAATTAGAAATGACAAATTACAAATCAGCATGTAGCATGCATCATCTATAACTTATTCATTATCATTTACCACTTTGTTCTTCAGCGCCTCAACCACTTCTTCCGGTTCTGGCACGATGCCGCCCAAGCGTCCGAAGTATTCTACAGGAATCAAGCCATTCACAGCCAAGCGGACATCCTCTACCATCTGACCAGCATTGATCTCAGCCACAAGAATACCCTTCTTGGTCTTAGCCAATTCATGAATTTCCTTTTCAGGGAAAGGCCATAAAGTAATGGGGCGGAAGAGTCCCACCTTGATGCCCTGTTCACGAGCAATCTCAACACTCTTCTCTGCGATACGGGCAGCACTGCCGAAGGAAACAATCACATAGTCGGCATCCTCCATCTGCTCGGTGGCATAGCGTACTTCCGTCTCGCGTATCTTACGATATTTTTCCTGGAGATCTAAGTTGCGCTGTTCCATCACCTCAGGTTTCAACTCAAGCGAAGTAAGGATATTAGGTTGGCGTGTCTTCGGCCGTCCGATGGTAGCCCAGGGACACTCCTTCGCAATCTCCTCCTCAGTACGACGAGGCTTGGGATCAGGCAGTACCACCTTCTCCATCATCTGTCCGATGACACCATCGCTCAAGATCATCGCAGGGTTGCGATATTTGAAGGCAAGCGTAAAGGCAAGGTCAACGAAGTCTGCCATCTCCTGTACAGACGCCGGAGCCAACACGATGACATTGTAGTCGCCGTTGCCACCGCCACGAGTAGCCTGGAAATAGTCACTCTGTGAGGGTTGGATGGTACCCAAGCCAGGACCGCCACGCTGTACATTCACCACGACGCCCGGGATCTCAGCGCCCGCCATATAGGAGATGCCCTCCTGCATGAGTGCCACGCCAGGACTGGAAGAGGTAGTAATGACACGTTTGCCGGCACCAGCTCCACCATACACCATATTGATAGCGGCAACCTCGCTCTCCGCCTGCAGCACCACCATACCAGTAGTCTCCCAAGGTTTGAGCAAGGCAAGCGTCTCTATAATTTCACTCTGAGGTGTGATGGGGTATCCAAAGAAAGCATCCGCACCACATCTGATGCAGGCATGGGCTATCGCCTCATTGCCCTTCATTAATGTAACTTCTTGATTTGCCATTGTTCAATCCTCCTTCTTACGATAAACAGTGATGCAACCGTCTGGGCAGACGATGGCACACGACGTGCAGCCAACGCATGCATCGGGTACGGCAGCCTCCACATAACGGTAGCCATGGACATTGACCTTTTTCTGAGCCAACGCAATGACCTGATGAGGACATGCCTCCACGCATAGCATACATCCCTTGCATCTCTGCGTGTCGACCACAATGGCCCCTTTGATTTTACTCATAATGTATTGTGTTCTAATTTTCGTTCTTCACCATTACTCATGCTATGGAAGGAAAACAGTATCTCTCAACTCCCTCAGGGATTGTAGCAGTCCTTGCAATAGAACGCCATGATACTGTCAAGCATTTCCTTGGCTGTAGCCGCCGGACTTTCCGGGTCTAAGGCTATCGCTTCCATGTAACAGTCTATGGCGCGTTTGAAATCACCTTTCTTGCGCCATTCATTTCCTTGTAGATAGTAGTCTGTCGCTGTCTTTTCTTTCTGCATAAGTATTTATTTGCGTGGCGAAATTAGCAAAAATATGTGAAGAATGGAACATAAGCATAGCATATTTAAGCTATATTAAACAAGTTTCTCTAAAAAATGCGCACACGTCTTTTGAATGTGCAACTTTTCGAACCCGAAGAGTGAAAACTATAAGACGAGACTCAGTTTTGCACCTGCCATTTGGAACATTCCTTGCGGAAAGCGACAGCAAGTACCACACCTCTCATGGCAAGGTAGACAAGGAAAGCCAACCAAAGGGAATGATTGCCCAAGATGTTGTGACATGAGAAACAAATCGCAAAAAACAGAAGCGCCGAGAGCATCGTAGAGAGAAGCATCGCCTTGGTATGCGTGATACCGATGAATATGCCATCGAAGACGAAGGCTGCCGTTCCGGCAACGGGCACAAGCAATGCCCACCAAAAGTACTGACCAGAAGCATCGATGACGGCAGCATCACTTGTCAGCAGAGAAAGGAAGTGTCTTCCTCCAGACATATACAACAAGGTGAAGGCAGCAGCCATCGCCCCACCCCATAGGAAAGTATACCTCACGGTCTTGAGAAAGGCGGGGCGGTTTTCGGCACCATAGTATTTACCGCAGAGGGCCTCTGCGGCATAGGCAAAGCCATCCATGAAATAAGAGAAAACGGTGAAGAGCGTCATCAGCAAAGTATTGACGGCAAGGGTGAGCGTCCCTTCATGCGAACCGACAGCGGTAAACGACAGGCTGACGGCCACAAGGCACAGGGTACGAAGGAAGATGTCTCTATTGAGTACAAAATACTTGGACAGGGCATCTGCCCTGAGGAGTCCTTTCCGCCAAGGATAACGCAGCAATCGGCGGTAATATCTGTAGCCTAAGGCTGCCATCATCAGCAACCCTCCCCACTGTGCAATGACCGTACCAAGGGCGACGCCTTCCACCGTCATTTTGCAGCAGAAGACCAAGAAAAGGGAGACAACGATATTGACGACATTCTGCACGATGGACACCACCATCGGGATGCGGGTATTCTGCATACCGACAAACCAACCCGTAAATCCGTATAGTCCGAGTACCGCCGGTGCCCCAAAGATGCAGACACGACAATACCTACGAGCAAGCACAAGGACATCGCTTTCCGGCGACATCACCCACAAGCCCAAGCCTATCACTGCCCGTTGCAGGACAAAGAACAACAAGCCAAGCCCTAATCCTATCGCCAAGGTACGCACTAAAAGACGTGCCACCTCCGTCAGGTCTCTCCTACCCAACGCCTGCGAAGTCATGCCGCTCGTCCCCATCCTCAGAAAACCGAAAAGCCAATAGATGACATTGAAAAGCATAGACCCTACGGCTATCGCCCCAATGTAGTTAGCACCACCGATGTGTCCGACGATAGCGACATCCACCAAACCCAAAAGCGGTACCGTGATATTGCTGACTATCGACGGTACCGCTAAATGTAGTATTCTTTTGTTCATTAAACTCTGAACTTTGCAGCCTGTTCCTCAATATAGGCAGCATCACTGAAGTAATCGATGCGCATAGCCTTACGCACCTCATCCATGGTCTGAGCGGCATACTCACGGGCATCCTCACTACCTTTCTTCAAGATATTGAACACCTCGGGGATATCCTGTTCAAACTCATGACGACGCTGGCGGATGGGGTCGAGCATCTTGTTGATGACACTATTCAAGAACTTCTTGCAAGTACCATCGCCGATGCCACCCTTGACATACTGTTCCTTCAGTTCGTCAAGGCTCTTGAACTCAGGCCAGAATTCCGCAAAGTCCTCTGGTGTGGAAAATGCCTCCATATACGTAAACACGGCATTTCCCTCCAAATGTCCTGGTTCGTCCATGCTCATGCGCGGTTCACCATTGGACATCTTCTTCACCTTCTTCCAAACAGTCTTCTCGTCATCGCTCAGATAGATGCAGTTGCCGAGGCTCTTGCTCATCTTCTCCTTGCCATCAGTACCTGGAAGGCGACGGCAAACGGCATTCTCCGGGAGCATGATCTCTGGTTCTACCAATACGGGAGCATATACCTGGTTGAAGCGACGCACCAACTCGCGGGTAACCTCCAACATAGGTTCCTGGTCCTCTCCTGCAGGCACGGTAGTAGCCTTGAAAGCCGTAATGTCGGCGGCCTGGCTCACAGGATAGCAGAAGAAGCCGAGAGGAATGTTCGCCTCGAAGTTGCGCATCTTGATCTCCGTCTTCACGGTAGGGTTACGTTGTACACGAGACACCGTGATGAGGTTCATCAAGTAGGTAGTCAGCTCAGCCAACTCCGGTATCATACTCTGTATATAGAGCGTACACTTCTTTGGGTCAAGACCTGCAGAGAGGTAGTCGAGAGCCACCTCGATGATGTTCTGGCGTATCTTCTCAGGATTGTCCGCGTTGTCAGTCAAAGCCTGTACATCAGCCATGAACACAAACATCTTGTCGAAATCGCCCGCATTCTGAAGTTGCACACGACGCTGCAGAGACCCGATATAGTGACCCAAGTGGAGTTTACCCGTAGGACGGTCGCCCGTCAATATGATTTTTCCCATTTCTATTCAATTTCTATTAGAACTCAGCATTCTTTGGTGTACGTGGGAAAGGAATCACGTCACGGATGTTCTGCATACCTGTCACAAAGAGGATCAAACGCTCGAAACCGAGACCGAAGCCAGCGTGTGGGCATGAACCATACTTACGTGTGTCGAGATACCAAGTCATATCCTTCATAGGGATATTGCGAGCCTCAATCTCACCCATCAACTTGTCGTAGCTCTCCTCACGAACAGAACCGCCGATGATCTCACCAATCTGTGGGAACAGTACGTCGGTACCCTGTACGGTCTGACCGCTCTTGCCACCAAAGCCACTCTCCTCCTCGTCTATCTTCATATAGAAAGCCTTGATAGCCTTAGGATAGTTGGTCATGATGACAGGCTTCTTGAAGTGCTCCTCCACCAAGTAGCGCTCGTGTTCAGAAGCCAAGTCGTCGCCCCACTCGCATGGGAACTCAAACTTCTTGCCCTTGGCGATAGCCTCCTGAAGGATACGGATACCCTCGGTGTAAGGAAGATGCACGAACTCTGAGTCGAGGACACCCTGAAGGCGGGCGATAAGCCCCTTGTCGATCATACTGTTCAGGAAGTTGAGGTCGTCCTGGCAGTTGTCGAGTGCCCAACGGATACAATACTTGATGAAGTCTTCCTCCAACTCCATCAGACCATCCATATCCATGAATGCCACCTCAGGCTCTATCATCCAGAACTCAGCCAAGTGGCGAGGCGTGTTACTGTTCTCTGCACGGAAGGTAGGACCGAAAGTATAGATGGCACCGAGAGCGGTGGCACCCAACTCACCCTCCAACTGACCAGAAACGGTCAAGGAAGTCTGCTTACCGAAGAAATCATCAGAGTAGTCTATCTTACCATCCTCAGTCTTCTTCAGATTATAGAGGTTCTTGGTAGTCACCTGAAACATCTGACCCGCACCCTCGCAGTCACTGGCAGTAATGAGAGGAGTGTTGAAATAGAAATAGCCATGCTCATGGAAATAAGTATGGATGGCCATTGCCATGTTGTGACGGATACGCATTACAGCCCCGAAGGTATTGGTACGAAGACGAAGGTGGGCATACTGACGCATGTACTCGAAGCTCTGTCCCTTCTTCTGCATGGGATAGTCACCACCGCAAAGTCCGTAGATCTCAATGCTGTCGCACTGAATCTCCACAGTCTGTCCCTTGCCAAGACTCTTCACCAAAGTTCCAACAACACTGATGCAAGCACCGGTAGTGATCTGGCGGAGCTGAGCCTCATCGACCTTAGACGGGTCGACTACTATCTGAATATTATTAATAGTAGAACCATCGTTAAGAGCGATAAAATCGACTGCTTTGCTACTGCGATGAGTACGCACCCATCCCTTTACATTCACGATTGAGTCGTAGTCAGTGCTTTTGAGAGCATCTACGACTTTAGTTCTTTTTAATTTTTCCATTGTTGATATTAATGTTTCAAGGAGTTAAAGAAGTGAAGGAGTTAACTCCATATTTCAATTCCTTATTCGAAAGCACCCATGCGCAGCATGTCAACTTCCTTCTCTGTGAGGAAGCGCCAGTCGCCACGGCGAACATTCTTCTTGGTAAGTCCGGCAAACTGCACACGATCCAGTTTGGTGACACGATAGCCCAAGCTCTCGAAGATACGGCGAACGATACGGTTCTTGCCACTGTGTATCTCGATGCCAACCTGGCTCTTGTCCTCATCGTCTGCATACTCCACTGCGTCAGCCTTTATCTCGCCGTCCTCAAGCGTGATACCGTCACGTATCTGCTGCATGTCATGGGCGGTAACATTCTTGTCAAGGCGAACATGGTATACCTTCTTCTTCAAGAACTTAGGATGAGTCAACTTGGAAGCCAAGTCGCCATCGTTGGTCAGGAGAAGCACACCTGTCGTGTTACGGTCGAGACGACCTACAGGATAGATACGCTCAGGGCATACATCCTTCACAAGGTCCATCACGGTCTTGCGCTGCTGAGGGTCATCGCTTGTCGTCACATAGTCCTTGGGCTTGTTGAGCAACACATACACCTTCTTCTCCAATGAGACAGGAGTATCATGGAACTTCACCTCATCGGTACGCAGGATCTTGGTACCCAACTCGGTAACGACCTCGCCATTTACCGTCACCACACCAGCCTGGATAAACTCATCAGCCTCACGACGAGAGCAGACACCAGCATTGGCGAGGTACTTGTTCAAGCGCAACGGCTCGTTGGGGTCAAAATTCTCCTCCTTGTATTCTATGCGTTTCTTAAGACTATATTTTGCATTGGGGTCGTAGTCAGCCGTATGCTGGCGATAGCCGCCACGATTGTTGTAGCCACCGCGGTTGTTGTTATAACCACCCTGCTGACGGCCATAACCGCCACGGTTGTTATTATAGCCACCCTGTGCATGGCCATAGCCACCACCATAGTTATTGTTGCCATATTGTGGACGAGACTGGTAGCCACCCTGCTGACGGTTGTTCTGATAACCGCCACGGTTCTGGTAACCGCCCTGGTTGTTGTAACCACCACGACTCTGGTATCCACCCTGCTGACGAGGCTGATAACCGCCCTGCTGACGAGACTGGTAACCACCCTGCTGACGAGGCTGCAAAGAGTTTTCGTCCTCACTGTTGTTGAAACGAGGGCGATAGCCACCCTGCTGACGGGGCTGATAGCCACGGTTCTGATAACCACCCTGCTGACGGTTCTGATAGCCGCCCTGCTGGCGACCATAGCCACCACGGCTCTGATAGCCACCCTGCTGACGTGGCTGATAAGTACGCTGCTCATCGCCTCCAGCAGACTGTAGGGCGGAACCGAATCCATCGGGACGGAAACCGCCTTCGCTTCCTGACTCACTGCTGTAAGCACGCTGAGAGTTGATACGTGGACGTGCAGGACGTCCGCTACTACGATAATTCTTCTGGTAGCCGCTTGTAGGAGTATAGCCATCACGGCTATCCTCGCTCTCTGCCGACTGGTTCTGAGGTTTGCTGTCAAATTCTGAATCCATAATTCTTTTCTTTCTTCATAATAGCCTCACGGCTGGGTTAATACTTGATGTTTTCTGTAAAAATAATTATAAATGGTATATTAATAATGTGCTTTATTATATTTCCTTTAGAATACGATTTTAGCCTTGCTTCTTACATTCCTGTGTAATTGCTTGGGGTAATAGCCATCAGTTCTGCCTTCACCGCCTCGCTGACATCCAGTCCCTGAATAAATTCATGGATGGTTTCTTCCGTCATGTGCTTGTTGGTACGCGTCAATGCCTTCAGAGCCTCATAGGGATGTGGATAGGCTTCACGCCTCAAGATGGTCTGTATTGCTTCCGCCACTACAGCCCATGTATTGTCGAGGTCTTCCTGCAGTTTCTCTTCGTGGAGAATCAGTTTGCGCAATCCCTTCAGCGTACTCTGGATGGCAATCATGCTATGTCCGAGGGGCACACCGATGTTACGGAGCACCGTACTATCCGTGAGGTCACGCTGCAGACGGCTCACGGGCAACTTCTGTGCCAAGAACTGGAGGATGGCATTGGCAATGCCGAGGTTTCCCTCGCTGTTCTCATAGTCTATAGGATTCACCTTGTGGGGCATGGCACTGGAGCCTACCTCTCCGGCTTTGATCTTCTGCTTGAAATAGTCCATGGAGATGTACATCCAGAAGTCGCGGTCCAGGTCGATGATGATGGTATTGATGCGGCGTATGGCATCAAAGACCGAACCTAAATGGTCATAGTTGCTTATCTGCGTGGTGTACTGTTCGCGTTCCAGTCCCAACTTTTCGCTGACAAACTTATTACCGAAGGCTTTCCAGTCATATTGGGGATAAGCCACATGATGAGCATTATAGTTGCCGGTAGCACCACCAAACTTTGCCGTCATCTTGCAAGCCTTCAGACTGTCAAGCTGCTCGGTGAGACGATAGACGAACACCATGATTTCCTTTCCCAACCTGGTTGGGGAAGCTGGTTGTCCGTGAGTCTTGGCGAGCATAGGCACATCCTTCCATTCGTCAGCATAGGTCTGGAGCTGGGCGATGAGTTCCTCTACCTGAGGAACAAAGACATCAGCAAGTGCTTCTTTCACAGAGAGAGGCACGCTCGTATTGTTAATATCCTGGGAAGTGAGTCCGAAGTGAATAAACTCCTTGAACGCATCCAATCCACCTATCTTGTCAAACTCCTCCTTGATGAAGTACTCAACTGCCTTTACATCATGGTTGGTAGTTTTCTCTATGTCCTTGACACGTTGCGCATCCTGCTCACTGAACTCACGGTAAATAGCACGAAGTCTGTCAAACAGGGAGTGGTCAAATGTAGCCAACTGTGGCAAGGGAAGTTCACACAAAGCAATAAAATACTCTATCTCCACACGTACACGATAGCGGATGAGCGCATACTCCGAAAAATAGTCGGCAAGCGGTTCTGTCTTCCCCCTATAACGTCCGTCAATGGGGGAAATGGCTGTCAGCAAATCTAAGTTCATAACTAATACGTATTATTTATAGGGTGCAAAGGTAGGCATTTTAGCGGAAACTTCAGCAGAAATAATGATAAATTAGCTTAAAACGAAAAAAGTCTCGCAAATTGCGAGACTTTCTTGTGGGCGCTGAGGGATTCGAACCCCCGACCCTCTGCTTGTAAGGCAGACGCTCTA
>CAVCDC010000055.1:0-17242 GCA_963600865.1 Firmicutes bacterium CAG:103 | reverse complement strand
CCTCGTTGCCCAGATAGTTGATCCAAGGCCAGGGGGTCTTGGGGTCTGTAATCACATACTCGCGATTGGCGTCATCGAAATGACCATACTTTTTCTCTGTCATTGCTGCTATGATCTTAGTTATTTTAATTTAATTTGCAGCAAAGATAGCAAAAAGTTTGCGTTCTTTTCCATGAAAGCAGATATTTTTTTGTATTTTTGCATTGTACATTGTCCAGCTATTAACAAAACATACACTTGGCATATGAAAAGAAACATATTGACACTCGCTATAATGCTCATAACACTGTCGCAGGCGACCGCACAGTCTTACGAAAGCATGTGGAAGAAAGCTGCTGAAGCCGCAGAAAAAGACCTGCCCAAAACAGAGTTGACCACTGTAAGGCAGATCAGCGACAAGGCACAGGCGAACAAAAGCTATGGCAACCTCATCGCCGCAGAACTGAGAGCTGCCACCCTCTTGGGATGTGTCTCCAACGACTCTGTCGCTCCAGCCATACAACGCTTGGAGGATAGAGTTTCCAAGGAATCCGACCCAACCATGAAGGCCATTTGGCATGCTGCATTAGGCAAGTTGTACTACCAGAACAACACGCTTGTCGACTTGCGCAGCGACGAAGAGATTGCCTCTGCAAAAAACAGCGACAAAACGTATACAAATTCCGCCACCGACAACCTTCGCAAGGCAAGAGCACACTTTATTCAGGCTTTGTCTGATATTCCTCTGCTTGCCTCACAGAAATCTGCCACCTATGCCCCCGTCATCACACAAGGAGAAGAAGGGGCGTTCGGCCACGACTTACTACATGTCATAGGATTTGCTGCAGGAGAGGCAAATAGCGACATAGATGCTGGAGATTTCACCCGACTCGGTGTTTTCAAGAAGATGCACGATTATTATGAAAAGGTCAACAACAGAAAGGCTGCATGTATCTGCGCACTGAAAATGGTCGAATTGTCTACCACAAAGAGGCATGCTACCAAAGTTGTACAATCCAGTTACCTACAACAGTTGGACTCATTGACCCGTCTTTACCAAGACCTTCCAGAAGCCGGCGAGGTGGCATTGGAACGCTACAGTGCCATGGAATACGCAACAGATGTTCCTGCCAAAGACAAAATAGCCTACATAGACTACGCCTTGCAGAAATGGGGCAACTGGCAGGGTATGAACAAGTTGCGCAATGACCGCAAGACCTTGACCAACCCGATGTTCAGTCTGAAGGATCTTCCCCTTGTGTCACTACCAGGAAAGAGCCAATGGCTCGTCATCAACGAGGCACGCAACATCCTGTCTCTTACGGTAAAGATTTCAAAACTCGACATCACTTCCGAATACAATTTTAATGTCGACGACGAAAAGACCTACAAGGAATTGCTTGGCAAGGTTCTTCCTGCACACCAGACTGTCAAGACCAAACAGTTTGTCGGTTATACTGACTACCAAGTGGTAAAGGACTCTGTCGAACTACCTACCCTACCCTTAGGCGCCTACCTCATGGAGGTAACGACAGACAATGCCGACATCAAACCTTACCGTCATCTTTTCTACGTCAGTGACCTGGCACTGATGGCACAGGAACTGCCCGACGGGAACCGCCGTTATGTGGCTGTAAATGCCACGACAGGACAACCGATAGAGGGGGCAAGCATCCTTGTGTACAAGGCAAACACAGAAAAAGCCAAGCGAACCATCCTTGCACAACTTACGACAGACTGCAACGGAGAAGTTACAACGCAGATAGCCAACGGCATCGTGTGGCTATCTACGAAAGCAGACAAGTACACACCCGCCTCTTGGTTGTACGTCAACAGAAGAAGTTATTACGAGAACAAGTATGACAAAACCAATGTCAGTATGTTTACAGACCGGAGCTTATACCGTCCGGGGCAAACGGTTCATGCCACAGCTGTCTGCTTCGTGCGCAAGAAGGGCATCGACGCACAAGCCTACAGTGAAGAGGGCAAGCAACTGAAGATGACGCTTCGCAATGCCAACAACAAGGTGGTGGCAGAGAAGAGCGTGACTCTCGACAGTTATGGCACCGCCTCTGCCGACTTCCAACTTCCCGAAGACGGACTGACGGGCAACTACTTCATAGAGACCTCTTTGGGACAATGGAACCGTAAATATATCAAGGTAGAAGAATACAAACGCCCTACCTTTGAAGTGACATTCCAGAAAGTCGACAAGAGCTATAAGTGGGGCGACACCATCACAGTTAAGGGTGTAGCGAAGACCTATGCTGGCGTACCAGTACAGGGAGCCAAAGTGGAGTATTCCATAGAACGGCACTCTTCTTGGTGGTGGTGGAGAGCAAACCGCAATAACATGCGCATCTGTGACGATACCACCACAACAGCCGAAGATGGTACTTTTGAGGTTTCTGTTCCCTTCGAACCAGAAGACACCGACGACAGCCATGACTTTCTGCGCCGTACCAACTTCTACGACTTTGACATCAGCGCCACAGTAACCGACTTGGGTGGTGAGAGCCATGAAGGTTCGCTGACCCTCCCCCTCGGCACAAAGGCAACTGCCTTCAGTGTCGACATACCGGAAAGGATGGTATGCGACAGCATGAAACTTATGACTTTTTCCTACAAGAACAGTGCTGGCACTGACATTGCAGGAAAGGTAAGTTATCGTATCAATGAAGGAGAATGGCAGTATACTGACGCCAACAAGGCTGTCGACCTGAAGGCAATGCGCAAAGAATGGAGTTCTGGCCGTTATACGATAGAAGCCATCTGCGGAGAGGACAGTATCAAGAAAGACTTCATTGTGTTCAGCATGGAAGACAGACACCCCGTGAGCAACACACAGCACTGGTGCTATCAGAGCGGACAGACATTCCCTGCCGACGGAAACCCCGTCTACGTACAGATTGGTTCATCCGACAAGGGTGTCCATATCGTCTACTCTCTCATCGCCGGCAACAACCTGTTGGAGAAGGGTACATGGGACATCAATGACAGCATTGTGACACGTAGCTTTACCTATCAATCCGAATATGCCTCAGGACTTGTACTGAACTATGCTTTCGTAAAGGATGGCAAACTATACAGCAACAGAATAGAGATGGCTCGTCCTCTGCCCGACAAACAGTTGAAGATGACTTGGAAGACATTCCGCAACCGTCTTGTGCCAGGACAGAAAGAAGAATGGACTCTCCACATCACCACCCCCGACGGAAAGCCCGCCAAAGCACAACTGCTCAGTGTACTCTACGACAAATCGTTGGATCAACTCAAGCAGAACATCTGGCGCCTGAGTTTGGGACTCTACCAACAATTGCCCAACAGTCCTTGGCACGGCAATCTCAATTCACAGCGCTTCACAGCCACAAGAGCCTACCCTGTCAAGTATGACGAGGTAAAGGACTGTTCGTTCGACTCTTTTGTCAGTGAGTTCTTCGACCTTGAAGGATGTGGTTCTTCCTTATACGACAGTATGTTCCCGACATGGAAGCAGACATTCCGTAAGAATTCCAACACCGTCAAGATCAAAAAGGATTCCTATATTTCCTCACGCGGATACGCCACTACCTTCATGGCCAAAGCCTCCATGTCTTCGTTAAGTGACAGGACCGTCAGCGTAGGCAGCGAGGCAGCAGCAAGTCCCATCGCCATGAAGGTGGACTCGGAGGGTGCCAACAACACTGAATCAATAGTGGCTCATGGCAAGAACCCGTCAGACGACAGCCAAAAGAAACAAACTGGAGAAGACACCGACTTGGACAATGTTTCTGTACGTACCAACCTCAACGAGACGGCGTTCTATTATCCTGCCTTGGAAACAGACGCCAAGGGCAACGTCAGCATTAAGTTCACCCTGCCTGAGAGTGTCACGACATGGAAGTTTATGGGACTGGCTCACGACAAGGAGATGCGCAATGCACTCATAGAGAGTGAGGCTGTGGCACGCAAAGTCGTGATGGTGCAACCCAACCTGCCACGCTTCTTGCGCGAAGGCGACAAGGCTACAGTTCTTACCAAAGTGTTCAACACTTCCGAGAAAAAGCTGACAGGCAATGCACGCATGCAACTGATAGATCCTGAGAATGGCAATGTCGTATGGCAGCAAGAACAGCGTTACACGATAGATGGCAACGGAACCACAGCCCTCTCTTTCCACGTAGAGGGGCTGAAGGAAGGCGTATATATTAATAAGGTGGTGGCTACTGCCGGAACAAACAGTGACGGTGAGCAAAGCTACCTCCCCGTGTTAAGCAACCGTGAACTGGTGACCAACACCCTCCCCCTCACCTTGACAGGAAAAGGAGAGAAGAGTTTCGACCTGTCTCCTCTCTTCAAAGGGAAGGACGGAAAGGAGATGGGAAATGTAAGCAATGCCAAATTGACTATCGAATACACCAACAATCCAAGTTGGTTGATGATCCAGGCACTGCCAGCCATCAGCAACCCTACCAACCATGACAATGCCATTTCCCTGATGTCCGCCATCTACAGCAACAGCATCGCACGGCACATCATGACGCAAAGTCCCGTCATCAAGCAGGTGGTCGAACTTTGGAAGAATGAACAGAAGCAACAGACATCATCAGACAAGAATGCATCGTCTCTGTCAAGCAGTTTAGAGAAGAACCAAGAACTGAAGAACATCATTCTCAACGAGACACCATGGGTGATGGACGCCGACAAGGAAAGCGAACAAAAGGCAAGCCTCATCAATTACTTTGACGAGTCGCTCAACGCCAACCGTCTCTCTTCCGAAATCACAAAGTTGAAAGCCCTGCAGAATGCAGACGGTTCTTTCTCTTGGTGGAAAGGAATGCAAGGAAGCCGCTATATGACGACCGCTGTCGTGAAGATGATGGTTAGGCTCAACATGATGGTGGGCAAACAGGAAGATACAGCCAGCATGCTTCGTTCTGCCATGACTTTCCTGCACAAGGAAGCAGCAGAAGAGGTTGCAGAGATGAAGAAGCAAGAGGCTAAGGTCAAGGAAGAGATGGAGAAGAAAGCATCTAACAGCACCGCACAAAAGGCACTATCCGACCGATTGGCAGACATTCGCCCCAGCGAATCGGCGATAGACTATCTGTACATCCTCTCCCTTGACGGTACGACAAAGACCTGCACAGTGAAATCCAATGCCGACTATTTGGTGAAGAAGATGGCTGACCGCACCAACGAGTTTACCATCTACGGCAAGGCTTTGGCTGCCATTATCCTTGGCAAGAACAACTATAAGGAAAAGGCGTCAGACTATCTGCAGAGCATCAGCGAATATACGGTCTACAGACCAGAGATGGGACGCTATTTCGACACCAACAAAGCCTACTACAGTTGGTACGACTATAAGATTCCGACGCAGGTGGCAGCCATAGAAGCCATGCAATTGCTCTCTCCCGAAGACTCGGCCTACAAGCAAGAGATAAAGGAGATGAAGCTATGGCTATTGCAGTCGAAGCGCACACAGGCTTGGGACACCCCCATCAATACTGTCGACGCTGTCTATGCCTTTATGAAAGACAATACCCAAATATTGGAAAAGGACGCAGAGAACGCCTCACTGAGCCTTGACGGAAAGAGGATGGAGCTACCCAAGGCTACAGCCGGTCTCGGTTATGTAAAGACAGCAAAGGACGGAACAGCCAAGCAGCTCATCATAGACAAGAAGGACGAGAAGACCTCATGGGGAGCTGTCTATGCACAGTACACCATGCCTGCCAACGAAATCGCTGCGGCCGTTTCGGGCATCAAAGTGACACGCAGTGTAGAGAATGCAGGAAACGCCTCCATGGGCGACAAGGTGAAGGTGACACTCGTCATCACCGCCGACCGCGATTATGACTTCGTGCAGGTGGAAGACAAGCGCGCTGCCTGCCTGGAGCCAGTCAACCAAATCAGCGGCTACCAGTGGGGCATGGGCTGCTATGTTGCTTCAGGAGACTATAAGACAAGCTACTTCTTCAACCGTCTGAGCAAAGGAAGGCATCTGATAGAAACAGAGTATTACATAGACCGTCAGGGAGACTACCAGTCAGGAACCTGCTCTGCACAATGTGCCTATAGCCCTGAGTTCTGCGGTAGGACAGAAGCATATCAAATAACAATCAACAAATGACAAAAAGTAAGAAGATGAAAAGAATGAACATATTGCTGCTCTCGTCACTGTTGGCGTTGTCAGCATCCGCGCAAAAGATAACCACCCAGCATGAGACAGTAGACTGCGGACAAGTGAAATTCAGACAACCCGTAACTGCTGAGTTCCAACTGAAGAATGAGGGGAACGCACCACTTGTGATAGAACGTGTGCTCAGCAGTTGTGGATGCACAACGGTAGACTATCCTCAGGGAAGCATCGCACCAGGAGAGAACTTTGTGGTGAAGGCCACCTACGATGCCAAGCAAATGGGCACTTTCTACAAGCAAATAGGCATTTGCGCACAAGGAGCACAGCAGCCCTTCACTCTCTCCTTGCGGGGCAAGGTGGTAGAACACATTTCAAGTTTCAATGGTTCATACGACTATACACTTGGAGCACTGAAAGCAGATGCACAGGAAGTTGAGTTTGACGACGTGAACAAGGGCGACCGCCCCATTGGCCGTATTCATATCTTCAACCCCACAGACCAGGTTCTGGAACCCGTCGTGATGCACTTGCCTACTTACCTTACGGCACAGGTTTCGCCATCCAAGGTCGCCCCGCACCACTCTGCCGTTGTGAGTCTGTCGCTCGACTCCAAGAAACTTCATGACTTCGGTCTGAACCAGACGTCGGTTTATCTCGGAAGCAACCCTGGCGACAAGATCTCCTCAGACAAAGAGGTCGTAGTCTCGGCAGTGCTCCTGCCCAGTTTTAAGGACATGACAGACGCGGAAAGAGCCGAGGCTCCCCAGATAAGTCTCTCTACAGACAATCTTGACTTGGGCAGTTTCAACGGGAAGAGGAAGCTGAAAGGCGAGATACTCATTACCAACACCGGCAAGTCTGAACTCGACATACGCAGCATGCAGATGTTCACCATGGGACTGCAGGTTTCCCTCAGCGACAGTAAGATCAAGTCTGGCGAAACAGCAAAACTGAAAATCACCGCTGTTGCATCCGAGCTGAAGAAGGCACGAGTCAAGCGCCCACGCATACTGATGATCACCAACGACCCCAATCACGCAAAAGTAATCATACACATCTCGGCAAAGTAAAAAGGCAGAGGATGCGGCATTCCCCGCACCGCCAACAAAGAACAACATCATAAGCACAATGCAGATAGAAATAGACAACGGCAGTGGTTTTTGTTTCGGTGTGACCACGGCCATCAAGAAGGCAGAAGAAGAGTTGGCAAAAGGTGTCAAACTATATTGCCTTGGAGATATCGTACACAACGGCATGGAAGTGGAGCGTCTGCACGAAGCAGGGCTCATCACCATAGACCATGAGGAGATGAAGAAGCTGCACCATGTAAAAGTTCTGCTCAGGGCACATGGCGAACCGCCAGAGACCTACGCCCTTGCCGAGCGCAACAACATCGAGATTATCGACGCCACCTGTCCCGTGGTCCTCCAACTGCAGAAGCGCATCAAGAGACAGTATGTCAACAATCCGGAAGCACAGATTGTCATCTTCGGGAAGAACGGACATGCAGAAGTCTTGGGACTTGTAGGACAGACGCAGAGCCATGCCATCGTGGTAGAGAAATTTGAGGACGTAAGGCAATTGGCAGAAAACGGGAAGCTCGATTTCACCAAGGACATCTACCTCTACTCCCAGACCACAAAGAGCCTGGACGAGTTTCACCGCATCATAGAGTACTGTCAGACACACATCGTGGAGGATGCGAATTTCCGCAGTTTCGACACCATCTGCCGCCAAGTGGCAAACCGCATGCCCAACATAGCCAACTTTGCCTCAAAGCACGACGTAGTGCTCTTCGTGAGCGGCAGGAAGAGTTCCAACGGCAAGGTTCTGTTCAACGAATGCAGGAGTGTCAATCCCAATTGTTACCAGATAGAACGTGCCGAGGAGATAGACATGTCTTGGCTCAAAGGCGTGCAGACGGTGGGGATATGCGGGGCTACCAGCACCCCGAAATGGCTGATGGAGGAGTGCAGGGAGTTTATGTTGGAGCACCTATAACTTTCACGCTCCACATAAACTATTTCTCCAAATGTTTGACATTGTTAATTACTTTTTGTACCTTTGCGCCATTATTGGATACAAATTTAAAATCTCGATAAAGTGAAAAATGGTTTGTTGATATTCAGCGCTCCTTCCGGCAGTGGCAAGAGCACTATCGTGAATTGGTTAATGAAAGAGCATCCTGAGTTGAAGTTGGCATTCTCCATCAGTTGTACTTCACGTGCGCCACGTGGCACCGAGCAGAATGGAGTAGAGTATTTCTTTCTTAGTCCAGAAGAGTTCAAGGCGAAGATAGAGGCTGACGAGTTTTTGGAATATGAGGAGGTTTACGAAAACAGATTTTACGGCACATTGAAGTCGCAAGTGGAGAACCAACTTGCCAAGGGCGAGTCTGTCATCTTCGATGTCGATGTAAAGGGTGGCGTAAACATCAAGAAGTTCTATGGCGAACGTGCCCTGAGCATCTTTGTGCAACCGCCTTCGGTAGAAGAGCTGCGCCGTCGCTTGGTGAACCGCAACACGGATGCCCCTGAGGTAATAGAGCAGCGCCTTGCCAAAGCCAACTACGAGATGACATTCGCTCCTCAGTTCGACCACGTGGTGGTAAACGACGATTTGGAGAAAGCCGAGCAGGAGGTCTATCGACTCGTATGCAGTTTTTTAAGGGAAGAGGGAAGAGGGAAGAACGAAGAATCCAAGTGAAGAGTGAAGAGTGAAGAGGGAAGAGTGAAAAGGGAAGAGTGAAGAATGAAGGAAGTCGGCATTTTTGGTGGTAGTTTCAATCCCATCCACAACGGGCACATAGCCTTGGCGAAGAGTCTCTGCGAGAAGGCTAAGTTGGACGAGGTGTGGTTTATGGTTTCCCCCATGAATCCATTCAAGAAAAGCTCCACGGACTTACTCGACGACCAGTTGCGCCTCAGGATGGTGCAAAAGGCACTGGAAAAAGAGGAACGTCTGAAAGCATGCGACTATGAGTTTCACCTCCCCAAGCCATCCTATACTTGGCACACGCTACAAGCCATCGGCAAGGACTTCCCCGACGCCCGCTTCACACTCCTGATTGGCGGAGACAACTGGGCTGCCTTTGACAAATGGTTCCACCACGAGGACATCCTTGCCCACTACCCCATCGTTGTCTATCCCCGACAAGGCTGCGACATGGGGCAAGTTCCTGAAGGAGTCAAGGTCATAGACACCCCTCTCCTTGACATCAGCAGCACAGAGATACGCCAACGCATAAGAGAAGGCAAGACCATACACGGCATGGTGCCGGAAAGCATAGAGCTACAGGCAACAGAGCACTACCATAAAGTTTCCTCCCACCCCACATTATCCTAAGCCTATATGAGCAGCAAGAACAATATTAAGAAGATACTGAGGTTAGCATTCGCCCCCATACGCGGCAATGCCAACTTCTTCATATTCATGTATCTACTCGGAATAGTCAGTGCCGTGGCAACTACGCCCCCACGCGGCACACTATACGACAACATCTGGCTGGAGCTCTTTGTCGATGTATACGTTGTCTGTTGCCTTCTACTGCTCTTCCCCAAAAAGCGCAAGATAAGATTCTGCGTGAGGAGTCTCCTATACATTATATTATACAGTATAGCCCTCGCCGACACCTATTGCTTTGTCAACTTCGGTTCTACGCTCAATCCTTCCATGCTGATGCTTGTGGGTGAGACCAACCCCGAAGAGGCTGAAAATTTCATTTCCGCATGCCTCTCTCCGACGGTCATCTTCAGCAAAGTGGGGTGGATACTGCTTGTCATGATCATACAGGCGGTAGTCGCCATCTTCCGCAAGCCTATCATCAAAGGAATAGGTTTCTGCATCGCCTGCGTCGAACTGGCTGGACAGCACAAGCGTCTGAGCTTCGTGACCAAGGTGACATGCGCCCTACCCTATGTCCTCACCATTACGGGCATTGTGGTGTTTTGCGTAGGCATCTGTACCTCATGGCACAACAAGATTGCGACGCACAAGTTGATGACACGCCACACCATAGGAGAAGTGGAGCACACGCTGACAGAGAAAGACCATGCCGTGCTCTACCTCCCCGTCAGCAGGATGCTCTTCAGCCTCTACGCCAACAAATTGGCTGCTCACCAGATAACCAAGCTCATCCATGCCGCCAAGCACGTGCAAGTAGACAGTTGCAGTTTCCGCTCGCGCAACATTGTACTCATCATCGGCGAGAGCTACGGCAGGCACCATTCCCAGCAGTATGGCTACTTCATGAAGACGACACCGCGCCAGTCGGCGCTCGAAAGGTCGCGCAAGCTCACCAAGTTTACTGACGTGATTACCTGCTGGAACCTTACCAGTTTCGTCTTCAAGAACGTCCTCTCCACCCATGTCGTCGGAGAGGAGGGAGAGTGGTGCGACTATCCCCTGTTTCCAGAACTGTTCCGCAAGGCTGGTTATCATGTCACCTTCATCACCAACGAGTTTCTGTCGCAAGCCAAGGAGGCAGTCTTCGACTTCAGCGGTGGTTTCTTCCTGAACAATCCTGAGTTGAGCAAGCTACAGTTTGACAGTCGCAACACAGAACTGCATCCGCTTGACGACGGACTGCTCGACGACTACGACCAGAAGTTGAAGGATGAACAAGGCAAGAACAACCTGATCATCTTCCACCTCGTGGGACAGCATGTAGACTACAGGACACGTTACAACAAAGACCAGACACACTTCTGGGCAAGCGACTACGAAGAAAAGCGCCCCGAGCTGACCAACAAGCAACGCAAGATGCTGAGCCATTACGACAACGCCACGCTCTACAACGACTCCATCGTGGCTCAGATCATCAACCGCTTTGCCAAGGACGACGCCATCGTTATCTATATGCCCGACCACGGCGAGGAGTGCTATGAGGAAGACCGCGGCTTCATCTGCCGCAACCACTCAGCCACCATAGACTGGCCCCTTGCCCACTACGAGTTTGAAATCCCCTTCTGGATATACTGTTCCAAGAAGTACATACGCAAGCATAAAGACATCTACCGCCAGATAAGGAAAGCCCGCAACAAGCGGTACATGACAGATGCCCTACCCCACCTGCTGCTCTACTTGGCGGGCATAGAGACGCCCACCTACAAAGCCAAGTACAACATTCTCAGTCCTGAGTATGATGAGATGCGGCCTCGCATACTGAAAAATACGACAGACTATGACAAGTTGCGCGACGAAGAAATGCAGAAAACGGGAACAAAAACAAAGTAAAGAAACAATATGAACTCACCATCACTAAGTCGCTCCGAATGTAATGCGTTGCGCGGACTTGCCATCATCGGCATCTTCCTGCACAACTACTGCCATTGGCTTGGTCCGATAGTCAAGGAGAATGAATACCAGTATTTCCAACACAATGTGGACTGGCTCCACCAAGTGCTTGCCAACCCAGACATCCTGTTGCCTTTTCATCTCCTTTCCTTCTTCGGGCACTACGGTGTCCCCGTGTTCCTCTTTCTGAGTGCTTACGGACTCGTCTTGAAATACGAAAGCAAGCCGCAGCCACAGCCTACTACCCAGTTGTACAACATCAACGGGAAACTGTTGGCATCCTGGAAAGAGCCGCTACGGTTTATACGCTACCACTATCTGAAACTTTTCAAGATGATGATCGTGGGATTCGTCGCTTTCACTATGCTCGACGCCATCACCCCCGGGGCACACAAGTACCACCTGCTGGATGTCGTGTCGATGTTGGGCATGTTCAACAACCTATTGCCAGCCCCCGACCACATCATCTGGCCTGGACCATACTGGTTTTTCGGCTTGATGCTCCAGTTGTACATCGTCTACCGCCTGCTCATCTATCGCCGCCACTGGAGTGTCACCGTCGTGCTGATGGTGGTCTGCATGGCAATACAGATACTGTTGGGCATGGAAAATCCTGAGAGCGATGCAATGAACCGTTTCCGCTACAACTTCATGGGAGGCATGTTGCCTTTTGGCTTGGGCATTCTCTATGCGCGCTATGGCGAGAAGATACTCATGACATTCCATAACAACATAGGAAACGCCATCGGCGTCGTTTTCTGCTGTTCCATCATATATAGCTGCAGCGGAAGCATGATAGGTTGGACGATCCTCCCCCTTTTCGTCTGTCTCCTTCATGTATTGCTCGCCAAACTGCTGACGGGCGTCAGTTGGCTGGCAAGCGTCAACAAGTTCTTGGGATGGATGGGCAGCATCTCCGCCGCCCTGTTTGTCTGCCACCCCATCACCCGAAAGATATTCATTCCCATAAGCAGACATGGAGACACATACACCGGTTTGCTAATCTATATTGTGGCAAGCATCGGTTTGGCGTGGCTCTTCCAGCAACTGATGAAGAAAATACCAAACCCGAAGTTATAAGAGAGAAAGACAAGAGCCTTTTGGGGAAGTTAAAGAAGTTAAGGGAAGTTAGAGGGACAACAGCCTTTGTGGGTATTGGATTCTTCACTCTTCGTTCTTCACTCTTCACTCTTCACTCTTCACTTAACCTATGAAGATAAAAGACATAGAACTGACAGACATAAGCCGCTACCGCGGCGAACTGATGGGGGCAGCCATGCTCTTCATCATCCTTTTCCACGTGTTTCTGCCCCGTGGAAGTGCCTTCTATGGGCTGCACCGAATGGGCAACGTGGGAGTAGACATCTTCCTCTTTCTCAGCGGGATAGGACTGTGGTTCTCATGGATGAAGACACCCTCGGCAAAACACTTCTTCATCCGCCGCTATCTACGCATCTACCCTGCTTGGCTGATTGTAGCCTGTCTGTTCTATATTCCAGCCTTTCACGGTGGAAGCGTCTGGGACTGGGCTTATCTTGTAGGCGAGATAACCTTCAACTGCGGATTCTGGCTTCACGACGAACTGAAGTTCTGGTACATCCCCGCCACCATGATGCTCTATCTTTTCGCTCCAGCCTATATGGAGCTCATCAAGCGACACCCCCTCTACCGTTGGCTTCCGGTGGTGATGATTGCATGGTGCTTCATCGTGCAATATGTCACGCCGATACACGCTGCCGTGGGACACATCGAGATATTCTGGAGCAGGGTTCCCATCTTCTTCATCGGCATCAACATGGGCGAGATGGTGAGACAGAAGCAGAAACTTGACGGAAACGCCATCTGGCTGATATGGACGTTGTTCCTTGTCCCTCTCTTGGCGTGCATCTATTTGGAGCAGGTAAAGCACGGGCGGTTCCCGTTGTTCATGGAGCGCATGCTGTACATCCCGCTCACCGTCACGGCAATCATACTATTAAGCAAACTGTTCGCCGTCGTTCCCAAATGGGCCAACAAGTGTTGCTGCTTCATCGGGGCGCTGAGCCTGGAGATCTATCTCGTCCATATACACTTCGTCCTGTACTACATAGAGAAATGCCATTGGGGATATTGGGCGACATTCTTCGTCTGCTTAGCCCTCTCCATTCCCTTGGCATGGGTGCTGGGCAAGATAGCCGGATGGTGCTCCAAACTATTGTCTAAGATCATAAAGTAAAGATACAAACATGAATGAAAATAAAAACTTCTCTGCCGTCCTGAGGCTCATCCGCCCCAAGCAATGGATCAAGAACTGTTTTGTCTTTGTACCTCTTTTCTTCGGAGGAGAGTTGTTCCAGCCCGATGCCATTTTGGCTGGTCTTACTACCTTCCTTGCATACAGTTTTGCTGCGTCAAGCATCTACTGCTTCAACGACATACACGATGTGGAAGCCGACCGCAACCATCCCGCGAAATGCATGCGCCCCATCGCCTCTGGCGAAATCAGCATAAAGGCAGCCTACCTGCTGATGGTGCTGATGCTTCTGCTCTCGCTTGTGACAGTGGCGACACTCGACTCATGGAAGACGATGGGCATCATCCTTTTCTACTGGTGCCTGAACCTGTGTTACTGCACAAAACTTAAACAGTATGCCATCATAGACGTGTGCATCGTAGCTTTCGGTTTTGTGCTTCGGCTCATGGCTGGTGGCGCCGCCACCGACATCGTGCTGAGCAAATGGATCGTGCTGATGACCTTCCTCATTACCCTCTTCATGAGTTTTGCCAAGCGCCGCGACGATGTCATACGCATGGAGAAGACTGGCGAGGCACCACGCAAGAACACCATCCGCTACAACCTTACCTTCATCAACCAGGCCATTACCATCACCGCCTCCGTCACCCTCGTTTGCTACATCATGTACACCGTGAGCCCCGAGGTTTGCGAGCGCTTCCATACCGACGGCCTCTACCTTACGACGGTGTTTGTCCTCGTAGGACTGCTCCGCTACATCCAGATAACGGTGGTAGACCAGAAGAGCGGCGACCCTACGAAGATTATCCTGCGAGACAGAATCACACAGTTCATTGTCTTGGCATGGCTCGTCTCCTTCCTCTTCATCATCTACTTCATAAAGTAAGAAGACGCACACCAGTCGTTTCCTGCTGACCATAAAAAAGTGATTCTACAAGAAAAAGGATGAAAAAGATATATTGCTACGACTTCGACGGGACACTGACCCGAAAAGACACACTGTTAGAGTTCATCAAATACACGATGGGGACAGCTCGCTTCATCAAGGGATTTCTCTTATACAGTCCTCTGATAGTACTGATGAAGCTACACCTCTACTCGAATGGAAAAACCAAGGAGAAGATCTTCAAATATTTCTTCGAAGGCATCGAGGAGGAAGCGTTCAACGAACAGTGCATGCTCTTCGCCTTAGAACATACTCACGACTTGCGCTTCCCAGGAATCTTCAAGATACAGGAAGCCCAACGCCAAAAAGAACAGGTCTTCATCGTCAGTGCCAGCATAGACAACTGGGTAATCCCGTTTTTCCAGCTACAGGGGCTTACCAACGTCACTGTCCTCGGCACACAGCTCGAAACAAGAGACGGCAAACTGACAGGACGTTTCAAGACCAAGAATTGCTATGGCCGCGAGAAGGTACGCCGCATCTGTGAGGCTCTCTCGCTCTCAGAAGACAAGAAGGACCATCCTGCGGACTTCGACCGAAGCCAGTACTACATCGAGGCATTCGGAGACAGCCGCGGCGACAAGGAGATGCTCGCCTTCGCCGACGAGGGGCACTACAAGCCGTTCAGATAAATAATTACACTGTTGCACTGTTGACGAATCCAACATCATCTATCTTACAACATACAAACAACTAAAAACAAAATGAAACAAATCAAATTGAAGAAAATCTTAATCACCACCTTCACTTGCCTCTGCGCTCTCGCTCCGGCGAGCCTGTCGGCACAACAGCCCGTACCCGAGCGTCCTCGCATCCTCATCACCACCGACATCGGTGGAACCGACCCCGACGACAACCAGTCGCTGATGCACTTCCTGCTCTACTGCAACGAGTTTGACACCGAGGGACTGGTTTCCTCCCCCTCCTACGGCGACGGAAACGACCGGGAAATCGTGCGAATGATAGGTCTCTATGAGCAAGACCTGCCCACCCTGAAAAAGCATGCCGAAGGATGGCCCACGGCCGACCAACTGCGCTCCGTGACCAAGCAAGGACGGCGCGGGGCTGCTCCCCTGCGCGGCTATTCCACCGCCACGGAAGGGTCGGACTGGATCGTGAAATGCGCCAGAAAACAGGACAAGCGACCGCTTTACGTCTTGGTATGGGGAGGACTGGACGACGTGGCTCAGGCTCTGCACGACGCACCGGACATCGCCTCGAAAATACGCATCAACTGGATAGGAGGTCCCAACAAGAAATGGAGCCTGCCGAGCTATTGCTACATCGTGGAGCATTTTCCCAACCTCTGGTTCATAGAGGACAACGAGTCATACCGAGGCTTCATCGCCAACTATAAGAACATGGACAAGCACAACGCCGGCTTCTACGGCTATTACGTGAAGGGAGCCGGACATTTAGGGAACGACTTCTACAACTATCTGGAAGGCAAGCCCAAACTGGGCGACACGCCTACGCTGCTCTACATGCTCGACGGCGACCCTGGCGTACCGGAAAGAGAGTCGTGGGGAGGTTCGTTCATCAAAATCAAATACAGCTCCCGCGCCGTGTTCACCCGCCCCACAACGGACAGGGACACCATCCAGCGCGACGGCGTGATAGAATGGCAGTTCAAGGGTCCCAAGCTGAAGAAGGGAACCTACCAGCCCGTCAAGGCAAAGTGGGCATCGGGAGCCGACGACGAAGTGGGCTTCCTCACCGTAGACAAGCAGAAATGGCCTGTATACTACCTGGGCAAGGGACGCTACATGTGCCGCTACGCCACGTATAAATGCGGCGTAGCCAAATATACGATAGAGGCCGACATCAAGGGATTCCCCACCCAGAGCGGAGAGTTCTACGTGGAGAATGTATTCCCCGGGAAGCATCGTTCCACCGACTATCAATTGGGCGACACCTGGTGGAGTGACCGCACGGATGCCTCGCTCTATTCCTCGCGACAGAAATGCCAGGGAGCGGAGACCGTAGCCCGATGGCGCATCCAAGTGATGGAAGACTGGGGCAAGCGATGTGGGTGGCTCAGATAGTACATTACATAAACAGGACAGAGTTCGGGAAAGTACGCACCATGGTCGACAACGACGGCAACCCGCTCTTCTGTGGAAAAGACGTATGCGAGGTATTGGGATATAAGAGAACGGACCACGCTATCCGTCAGCATGTTAACCTTAGCGATGTCCTAAAACAGGACGTATCAACTCCCATCGTCAGCCAAGGAGATGGGCATGACGGCACAGGAGCTCAACCGCCAGTTGTGCGCCCTCCACATACAGTACTATCAGAGCGGACAGTATATGCTCTATGCCGACTACGCCCACATGGGACTGGCGCAGAACCGCACTCACTACCATGTCTCGCTCGTGAGCGCGTCGTCACACACACCTTCCTCGTGTGGACGGAGAGAGGAAGGAAACTCATACACAAAAAAGTGAAGAGGGAAGAGTGAAGAACGAAGAGGGAAGAGGGAAGAGTGAAGAACGAAGAGTGAAGAGGGAAGAGGGAAGAGTGAAGAACGAAGAGTGAAGAATCCTCCTGCTCGGAAGCGAAGAATGGCCTTGAAGAGGAGGTGGGGTAACCCACCAAATCTCGGGTAAGCGTCTCAGTGTCTCAGCGTCTCAGTTTGAAAAAAGGTACCCCATTTTTTCAA
>CAVCDC010000054.1:0-17311 GCA_963600865.1 Firmicutes bacterium CAG:103 | reverse complement strand
TAATATAATAAGGGACGACTGCAATTTCGCCACCTTCGCCCATCAGATGATGAGCCGGGAATGGTTTGGGGATGACAAGAACATCATGCCCTTCTCCGCCGACAACCTGAGCGACTTTTCCCACTACTTCAACGAGTACGACTACACCGAGTGGACGGAGGAGATGTTTCAGGAAAAAAGGGAACTCTACGGCATGACGAAGTGGGGGGCCAAGCTCTACGCCACCTTCTCCTCGCTCTGCGACGAGATGATGAAGGCGATATGGGGCTATGGATTCCTGCAAGCCGTCTAAGCTCCGCAATGCAGGGTGTTTTAATGCTTTTTATCGAGTATATTCGATGAAAAGTGCCCGTTTTTATCGAATATACTCGATAAAACTTGTTGGATTGGACAAAAAGTATTAACTTTGCCACGCATCAAAAAGAATAAGGTTATGACTAAAGATTTAATAAAATACCTCATAGGTTATTATCAAGACTTCGTTTCGAAAATAACTTTTGAAGAGCGGCAATATGAGTTGGAACCAAACGCAAACTATGTATTTGTGGGGCTTCGTCGTGCAGGCAAGTCATACCTCATGTACCAGCAGATACACCATCTGTTGGAACAAGGACATTCGCTGGACGAGATCTTGTATTTCAACTTTGAGGATGACCGAATTGATGCCATGGAATTGGCAGACTTAGACTTGATCAAACTCAGTTATGAAGAGATGTATCGCCATCGGCCGATATTTTTCCTTGATGAGATACAAAACATCAAGGGTTGGGAGAAGTTTGCGCGCCGACTTGCCGATACGGGCTATCGAGTTTATGTCACGGGTAGCAATGCCAAGATGCTGAGTAGTGAGATAGCGACTACTTTGGGCGGTCGATACCTTATCAAGGAAATCTATCCATTTTCTTTTAGGGAATATCTTGGCTTTAAGAGAATCAATATGAACGATAAGAATGCCATCTATAAGTATCGAAATGACATCGTCAAGGCTTACGAGGAATATTTCCGGGATGGTGGATTGCCCGAGACCTTGATGATGAACGACAAGCGATCATGGATTAGCAGCTTGTTCAACAAGATATTCTTTGGCGACTTGGTGGCTCGTCATCAGGTGCGCAATGACTTTGCCCTGCGCATCATGATTCGCAAGTTGGCTGAAAGCGTGAAGCAACCATCGTCTTATAATCGCATTGCCAATATCGCTTCTACCGTCGGTAAGAAAATAAGTGTAGATACGGTGATAGATTACATGGCTTACCTCCAGGAGTCATGGCTCATTTTGCCGTTTGAAAACATAGCGACGAAGCTCATCGACAAGGAATCAAACAGGAAGTATTATTTCATAGACAATGGCATTCTCAACCTGTTCTTGATAGACCCTGTAACGTCCTTATTAGAGAATCAAGTTGCCATTCGCTTGCGCCAGTTGTATGGTGACAGGGTGTTTTTCTACAATCAAAACGTGGAGGTGGATTTTGTTGTCTATGACGAAGGACGGGCCTTCCAGGTAACTTATTCCTTGGCCGATCCTGATACGGAGAAGAGAGAAGTGGATGCCTTGGTAAAGCTCAACAAGGTGTTGCCCATGCGCCAGCTGACTATTATTACCAAGGAGGAAGAGCGATACATAGAGGCAGGGGATGTTACCATCCATGTCGTTCCTGTTTGGAAATGGATATTGAGCTAAGTATAAGGTTTTACGATGCAAATAATGAGCGTATCGACATGAAAAAGCTATTAGCATTGCTCACTTTCGCCTTGCTGCTTGCCTCCTGCCACCAGGACAAGCCCACGCAAACCTTGCGCTCGGCCTACTACTGGAGCACCACATGGAAGATGGACAGCAGCAAGACTAGCTTCATCCGCCAGCACGGCATCAAGCGACTCTACGTGAGATACTTCGATGTGGTGAGGGATGAGGCTGGGAACGCCGTGCCCAATGCCACCCTGCAGTTTGATGCCTCCCCCGTGCCCAAGGGAATAGAAATCGTGCCCACCGTCTTCATCGTCAACGACTGTATGAGAACCCGTTCTTCCCTCGCCGACAAGATTCTCCGGCGAATCCTCCAGATGAGCGAAGCCAACGACATTCCGCCCGTCAAGGAGATACAGATAGACTGCGACTGGACGGCATCGACGCAGCAGAACTACTTCGAGTTCCTCAAAGACCTGAGAGAGAAGGCCGGGGCCAAGAACATCCTGCTCTCCGCCACCATCCGCCTTCACCAACTGTCCATGACTCAGCCGCCCGTAGACAAGGGCGTGCTGATGATGTACAACACGGGCGACGCCAAGCAGTTGGCCTGCCACAAGCCGATACTCGACATGAAGGACGCAGCCCCCTACATCCAGCACCTGGGCAGTTATCCCCTACCCCTCGCTGCCGCCTATCCGCTCTTCAGTTGGCGCATCCTCTTCAGAGAAGGCAAGTTCGTGGGCATCATGCACGCCGACGACGACCTGCCCGTATTGCCGGGCGACAGCATCGTGACCCGCCAGCCCGAGATGGAGGACATCATGGAAGCCGTGAGGAGCATCAACCACCAGAACAAGGACATCAACAACGAGGTCATCCTCTTCGACCTCAACAACCCCAATATCAAACGATTCAAAGACAGTGATTATGAAAAGATTTATCAGCATTAAGCGAAACCTCGCCATCGGCCTCGTCTCCTTAGCCTGCTGCACGGAAGCGATGGCGTGCGGTTCGGAGATTTCCGACCACAAATATTATATGTTCAGCGTGTTCAACCGCGACAAGACGGCACCCACCTATCTCTACAGCATCAACGACTACTGGAAAAGTTACACGGGCAGCCAAGACGAGGAAGCACTGAACTACTACAAGTACAGCCAAGACGACGTGCTGAAAGCCGCCGTACAGAAGAAGGATGCGGAGATGCAAACCTATCTGAAGCGGCTGAACACCTACATCGCCGTCTGCAACAAACTGAATCCCAACGCCTGGGAATACCCCACCAAGCAGGAGAAACTCGCCGCACAGCAGCAGCTCGCCACCCTCGCCCGCACAGTGGCACTCTACAAGGGCTGCAAACTGAAGAGCCAGTATGCCCTGCTGCGCATGCGCATCAACATGATGAGAGGACTCCATCAGCAGAACATCGCCTACTGGAACACCACCGCCTCCAAGCTCCCTCAGACGATGTGGCAGGAAGCCATGCGCAACATCTATGCCCGCGCCCTGTGGAAAACCGGCAAGCACCAGCAAGGACTCGACATCTATGCCGAGCAGGGCGATATGGCGAGCATCAGGGTGCTCGCCCGCAACTACCGCAACCTCGCCGGCATACAGAGCACCTATCTCAAGAACCCCAACTCGCAGATGCTCACCTATCTGGTGCAAGACTTCGTGAACAACAGTCAGCAGACAAAAGACAGCCAAGAGAAGAACGAACTGGACAAGGAGGAGATAGAGCGTATAGGCTCTAAGATTATCTATAAAAAGGAAGCCCTCGACTTCATCACCTTCGCCGACAAGGTCATCGCCGAAGGCAAGACCCATACTCCTTGCCTCTGGCGTTCCGCCACAGCCATGCTCCACTACCTCTACGGCAACCCGAAGAAAGCATTGGAGGAAAGCCAAGAGGCATGTCAGCTCGACGGAACCGAAAGGATGAAGGACAACGCCCGCGCCATCCGCCTCTTGGCACTCGCCAAGAACTATCAGGCCACCGCCGACGAGTCAAAACAACTGGTGGAGGAATTCAAATGGCTTTATAATAAGGTAAAGGAGGAAAGCGACGGTGACCTCTACGGCAATCACTATGCGGAAGCGCAGGAGCGCATCATCTACCTTGCCCTGCACGATGCTTTCCTGAGCCTCAGCAAAGGGAGCAGCGGCGCAAAGAGCCAGGAATATAAGAACATGACCACAGCCATGCACGGTTTGATGGACGGTTACAACCGCGACTTCGCCAAGGGCAAGCCTAACGAGAAATACATCGACAAATACATCTATTCTTCTGAGTATTTCGTTTGCCTCGACTCGCTCTCCGCCGAGCAACTCGCCGGCTACTATTCGTTCATCACGTCGCAGCACACCGATGCCTTCGAGCAGTATGTCTGCCAGCTGCTCTATCGCAACGCAGACTTTTTCAAGGACCTGATAGGCACGAAGTATCTCGCAGAGGGCAACTTCGGGGAGGCAGTGAAGTGGCTGAAGGATGTTTCGCAGAAATTCATCAACAACCAAGCCATCAGCTTCTACGCCGAGAAGCGCAGTTATGCCCTTCCCTATTGGTTTAATTCGCAGAAGGTGAACGACGATGACATATGGAGCCTTGAAAACGGCTATGCACAGATGAAGGAGAACCCCAAGTTGAAGTTCTGCCAGGAGATGAACCAGCTCATCGGTCAGCACAACGTGAGCCGCGAGGGTGAGGCAAAGGAAAAGCTCGCCTACGAACTTGCCGTGAGATACTACCAAGCCTCCTGCTACGGCGACTGCTGGTATCTCTCCCACTACGGAAAGAGCGTGAACGACAGTGCGAGGGTAGGGGAGGCCGACTTTGCCAGCATCGCCACGGGCTATCTTAAAGAGAGCAAGCAGAGCACCGACCTGCAGTTGCGTTACCACTCGATCTACGCCCTCGCTTCCATCAGCATCGACCCGTGGAAAAAGACCGTGTACGATGAGAACTGGGATGAGAAGACCGTCGTCCAGAAGCAGTCAGCCCAGTATCAGGCCATGACCGAGTGGAGCCAGTTCCGCCACGAGCATCCTGAGGCCGTGGATGCCTTCACCACGAAGTGCGACGTACTCAAGAATTTCGAGAAAACGGGTCTCTAACGAAACCCGTTTACATAGAGAAGAAAAAATGCATACGAAAAATCATCGTATGCATTTTTTGGTTTATTTTCTATCCGACTGGATGAGGGAGAGCAGATGTTCCACCGCCACTTCCTGCGGGATGTTTTTCTCCACGCACACTTGCTTGCGATAGAGGCTCACGCGGTTTACGCCGGCGCCTACGTAGCCGTAGTCGGCATCCGCCATTTCGCCGGGACCGTTCACGATGCAACCCATGATGCCAATCTTCAAGCCCTTCATGCCCTTGGTGGCCTCGCGTATCTTGGCGATGGTCTCGCGAAGGTCGTAGAGCGTTCTGCCGCAACCGGGACAACTGATGTACTCGGTCTTCGAGGTGCGAAGGCGGGCGGCCTGCAGGATGCCGAAGGCCGTCTCGTCGATGGTCTGGGCAGGGATGTCGCCGTCGTTCATAAGCCAGATGCCGTCGGTGAGTCCGTCGATCATCAAGGCTCCCATGTCGGCTGCGGCCTCCAGCTGGAAGTCGCTCTTCTCCGAAGCCTTGTGCTGGTACATCTCGGCGAAGATTACTGGGTTCTTTACCCCTGCGTTCATCATCTCATGAACCAAGGCGCGCTGGTCGCCCAGGCGGTTCTGATGGTTGCTCACGCAAATGACCACCACCTCGGGATGAGCCTTCAGACAGGCGAGATACTCTGCCGAAGGCGTGCCAAACTGGAGGGTGAGGAATTTTATCTCTGCCTTTACGCTGGCGAGGAGCGGCATCGCCATGGCAGGGAAGATGGGGTAGAGCTTGCAACCCGTGGTCTCGGGCTTGCTGTTCAAGGTCTCATACACGTTATAATCCACGATGTAGCTCTGGCCGGGCACAAACTGCTTGGGCATTTTTCCACCTATATATATATAGTCGGGCTTGCAGTCTGCGTTGTCGCAAACAGTGCTCTCGCCGTTGATGCGGTTGCTCACCACCACGGGCACGTTGTCGCCACCGATGTTTCCTACGGCCTGGGTCTCGCGACGGGTGGGGCGCAGCCAGTCGAACGACGGGCAAACCTCGCCGGGAATCATCAACTGTCCCTGCTTCTTACCGATGTAATCCACCAAGTGACGAGCCACGGGAATCTCAGCGGCAGGTTCCTCGCTGAGGCTCACGCGCACCGTGTCGCCGATGCCGTCGGCAAGCAACGCACCGATGCCCACGGCACTCTTGATTCTACCGTCCTCGCCCTCTCCGGCCTCGGTCACGCCGAGGTGGAGGGGATAGTTCATCCCTTCCTTCTCCATCTCGCTCACCAAGAGGCGCATGGAGCGCACCATCACCACCGTGTTGGAAGCCTTGATGGAGATCACCACATCGTTGAAGTTCTCCTTCTTGCAGATGCGCAGAAACTCCATACAACTCTCCACGATGCCCTCGGGAGTGTCACCATAGCGGTTGCGGATGCGGTCGGAGAGTGAACCATGGTTCACGCCGATGCGGATGGCGGTGTGGTTCTCCTTGCAGATGTTGAGGAAGGGCACGAAGCGGTCCTCTATCTTCTGCAACTCCTGGGCATATTCCTCGTCGGTATATTCCTGCTTGATAAACTTGCGGGCGGGGTCAACATAGTTGCCAGGGTTCACACGCACCTTCTCACAGTACAGCGCAGCCACGTCGGCAACGTTGGGGTTGAAGTGCACGTCGGCAACGAGTGGCGTATCGAATCCGTCGGCACGGATGCCGGCGTTGATATTCTTCATGTTCTCCGCCTCACGGGAACCCTGGGTGGTGAAGCGCACCAGTTCGCCGCCAGCCTTGATGATTTCCTCGGCCTGGCGTACGCAAGCCTCGGTATCATTGGTGTTGGTAGTGGTCATCGACTGGATGCGCACAGGGTTGTCGCCACCCATGTCGAGGGCACCGATGTGAACCACCGACGACGGGCGTCGGCTATAATTGAATAAATCTACCATTTAATTACATTTATACTCATATTTCACCTCGGCCAAGTCCTTGTTGGCCTTCTCGATCTTGGCACCAAGTCCAGCCTTCCATGCCTCCACCTTCTTCGCCACTTCCTCGTCGGCGAGAGCAATCATCTCGGCTGCAAGGATGGCAGCGTTCTGTGCAGCGTTGACACCAACAGTAGCCACAGGAATCCCTGGAGGCATCTGGATGATGCTGAGCATGGCATCGAGACCGTCGAGCATACCCTTGATAGGCACGCCGATGACGGGAAGCGGTGTGGAAGCCGCAATCACACCGGGAAGGGCGGCAGCCATGCCTGCGGCGGCGATGATTACCTTTACACCACGATCCTTGGCACCCTTGGCAAACTGCTCCACGGCATCGGGAGTGCGATGGGCCGAGAGGGCGTTCACCTCAAAAGGAATCTGGTTGTCGTCCAACCACTTACATGCTTTTTCCATAACAGGCAGATCGCTTGTACTGCCCATGATAATGCTAACTAATGGTTTCATATAATAATTGTATTATAATATTTATTTCTTGATTGAATCTACCGAAACTTATATAACCACAAAGGCACAGACGAGTCCTACGAAGAACCCCACTACGACCTGCGACAGACTGTGCTGTCGCAATATCATACGTGCTGTTCCCACCATGCCCGCCAATATCAGTATCGTGCAAAGCCACCACAACGGATTGAACGAGAAACCTTGCGAATATGCCAAGAGGGCACCAGCGACGCCACCGATGGCCGCCGTATGGGTGGATATCTTCCACCACACATTGACAAGTGCACAGACCATCTGTATCAACAAGGCAGCAACGAGGATGATACTCATCACACGAGGTGTGTTATGGTATTCCATCAGGAAGAAACACCCGAAATAGCACACGATGGAGATGATATAGGGAACGATGCGCCGTTCCTTCTTGCCCAACTCGGTGGTAGACCATCCCTGGTAACGTCTGTAGAAATGGATGAATACAGAGGGAAGGAGAATCGTGAAAAAATAAACGTTGAACAGCATGAATAGCTTATAGCTCCATGGCAGGAGTCCCATATAACTGAACATGAACAATGCCACCATTCCAACCAACGGAAGGTAGAATGGAGTAAAGAGCATGCTCACAATGCGAGCTGTCAAGATAATGTTCTTTTCTTTCATATGGTTCTTTTTATCTGAGGCGGGCAACTGGTATGCCCAACTGTTCTCTGTATTTGGCTACTGTGCGCCGGGCTATAGGAAAGCCCTTCTCGTTCATCATCTTTGCCAAGACGTTGTCGCTGAGCGGCTTCATCTTGTCTTCATGAGAGATGAGATCCTTCAAGGCTATCTTGATCTTACGGGTAGAGATCTCTTCGCCGCCGTTGACGGTGATTCCTTCGTTGAAGAAGAATTTCAGAGGGAAAATGCCCCATCGTGTCTGCGCATATTTTACGTTGACAACTCGTGATATGGTACTGATGTCCAGTCCGGTGCGGTCTGAGACATCCTTCAGTATCATGGGCTTCAAGTCCGTTTCGTCGCCGTCCACGAAATACTTGTGTTGTAGGGAGATGATGGCTTTCATGGTAGAGCAGAGGGTTTGTCTGCGCTGTCTTACAGCCTCTATGAATCCCTGAGCCTTGTTTACCTTCTCCTTGGCATACAACAAGGCCTCCTTGTCCTGACGACTCATACTGCCTTTGTTGTTGCGGTATGTCTCTATCATGTCCCTGAAGGATGGAGAAACGGTTAGTTCGGGCACATCACCCTGATTGAGCGTAAAGGTAACGGTACCGTCGTCATTGGTGTCTACGATGAAGTCGGGAGTGATTTGCTGCAAGTTTCTCCCCAAAGTCTCACCGAGTGATGACCCGGGTTTGGGATTGAGTTTTCTTATCTCTTCCTGGAGAGTCGCCAGTTGGGTGTCGCTCAGTTCCATCTCCTCTTGTATCTTTCTCCAATGTTTTTTGGTAAATTCCTTGAAATAGTCGGTAAAGACTTCCTCCATCGACTTACGGAGAACACCTTTGGGCAAGCGTTTCGCCTGGAGGAGAAGACATTCCTGCAGACTTCTTGCTCCCACACCGGCAGGGTCGAACGTCTGCAACACATGGAGCAGACGCTCTACCTCTTTCTCGCTCACATCTATATTCTGATAGATGGCAAGTTCGTCGCAGATGCTATCCAAGTCTTTGCGCAACAGTCCATCGTTGTCAAGCGACCCGATGAGATACTCGATGACGCTCTTCTCCTGATCGTTGAGAGGGAGCATCTCCATCTGTTCCTTCAGACTGTCGTAGAAAGAACTGGCTGAGCCATAGACCATCTCTTCATAGTCGGCATCATCCTGAGTATGACTGCGCTCCGTATAGCACGGTGGCATCTCGTCATCCATCCCTATCCCTTCGAGTGCCGAGTCGAGGGCATCCTCCCGTTCTTCCTTCTCATTCTTTGTCTCAAAAGACTCCTCTTCACTAACCCCGTCATCGGTAGCTGTAGGAGAGGTGTCCTCACCACCCTGTTCCAAGAGCGGTTCGCCGGAATCCTCTCGTTCCAATGCGGGGTTGTCGTCCAACTCAGTGTTGATGGTATTCTCCAACTCTGTGAGCGGCATTTCGAGTAGTCGCACCTGCAGGAGTTGTTGTGCGTTGAGCCGCTGCAGTTGTTGGAGCCGTTGTTCCTCTGTCTGTATGAGCTTCTGAGCCATTGTCGTTTCTTGTATTTTGAGTTTTTGCTGTTTTCGTTATCTGAAATACTCCTTCAGTTCGTTGGCAAACTGATAGAGTTTGTCGGGGTTGCCATTGCCATAACGCTGCCATATCTTGCGGCAGTCTTCAAGCAAGAGGGTGTCTGTCGTTTTCTCTTTCTTGCTGAGATAGGGGTCGCATATCATGAAGAATTCCATCACTCGGACGATTGTCTCCGGAGCAATGCCCATCAGTTTGGCAAGGTCTACCACCTCGGGGGTCTCCGCCACCATGGTGATGGGGGTAAGTTGGAAATAGAGGTCGAGGATGATGATCAACTTCACCGGTGTCAACGATGGTTCCGAAGGCAACGGATACCAGTCGTGCTCAAAGGTCTCGTGGAGAGCGACACCGTCATAGAAAGCCTCCGCATTGCCGCATCCATTCATCTTGCGCAACAGTTGGATATCATGCTCCAACTTTTTCGGCTTTTCCCCATACATCTCCCAAAGTCGCTTGACAGGTGGTGTGAGCAGACGCAACTTGAACATCTTTCCATGCAGATAGGTGGGTGGGATATGCAGTTCCAGACTGAGGTCTACCATCCCCTTCGAGTAAAGAGGCTTTACTCCCATAGGTTTTTGCTGATACAACTGCAGCAGCAAAAGCCAATAGTCATCGTTCCAAAAAGGATGTTTACCCATAGTCTTGCTCCTTCATAATAGTGCCAGTGACGGCACATCGTTATTTTTTGTCCCTTTGTTCTTTGCAAAAATACTACTTTTAAGCGAAAGAAACAAGAAAAAAAATAAAAAAAAGTACATGAAGAACCATAAATGCAAAAAGAAAGGGTACACCATTGTTTGATGATGCACCCTTCTCGAATGTTATATTCCCAAATTTTTCATAACTCTTTAGGTGTTGCTGCTTTCACAAGCAGTCTTCACCAGTTTTTCGTTGTCCTTGAATCAATCTTTTTTTTACCTTAACAATCTAATACCTGTCGTCCTTGAATCAATCTTTAATTTACCTTATTAACTAACTAAAACCTAAACAACTAACAATCTTAACCTAAAAACCTAATAACCTTTTGTCTTTTTGACGATGCAAAGGTACGACGATTTCAGATACACGCCAAGTTTTTCTCTCACAAAAACGCAAAAATGGCCTATTTTTTGACATACATCAATAATTTGTGTGCGCACACACCCTCAAAAACATACTTACAGTGCATCCTTGCTCATATAGACAGCTATCGTCTTGAGGCGTATATAATCCTCAGAAAGATAGATGCATCCACCCTTTCCCCATTGTTCTCCCCATGAGTTGCGGCATATAAAATAGGTTTTTCCATGCCTTTTGCCCATGCCAATGATTTCCATCACATGGTCGTCGGTCGTGAGAAGGCGTTCAAATGCCCGCTGTCTGGATGCCTGTGTTACGGGAAGTTCAGAGGAAGGGAGGTCTACAAAACCGTCATCCGGTTGTTGAAACTCTCTTTCACTGATATCGCCCTCCCAACAAACGGGATGTCCATTCTTGACAGCATGGACGACACGCTCCATCAGGGCATCAAGAGGCAGATTGAGAAAACAATCTCGTAAAGTGTTGTCAGGCACTTCAAGAACAAAAGATGTCCCAAAGGGATGATGACTGAAACTCGTGAGTGACACATACTCCCCAGGATAGCACACACTGTGCGCAAACTCAATTGGAGTATATTCGGCTCCAAGCATGTGGACGGTCTTTCCCGGCAGGTATCCCATTTCACTATCAAGGAGTTTGTCGAGCGACTCGTGCAACTGTGCCAGTCCTCTCTGCCGCGCTATTGCCTCACGGCACACCATCTCCACCTTGCGTTTCAGTACCTGGTAGTTGAGACGGCGAGGCGTCTCATAACTGTCGTAGGGCACAATGCCGTATTTATATATATAATGAGGAATCATGGATGCCACTCCTCTCATATCTATTTTCTTCCGCCCGGAAGAGAAATAATACTCCGTGGCTTTCTCGTGCAACAGCATACGGACCACATAAGCTATAGAGAGATTGACGGAGTCGCCCTTCATGATATGCTCGCTCTCTATCGTGGCAAGCATGGCATAGGCCCAGCACAACTCACCGTTACCTTGGTCTTTTATGGGAGTACAACCGATGAGCCGGACACCATGGGTAGAGTGGGAGAGAGGCTGATGCTTTCCTGGACGGGAAGCATGCGGGCGGCAACCTGTCAGGAGGATGACAGACAGGCAAAACAAAAGAAATACTGTTTGGTGTTTCATACTGTGCACTAATGAATCTTTACAACTTCTTTTCTCGACATGCAAAAGTACTACTTTTAATCGGCAAAACATAGCTTTTCCGACAAAATTACTTGTCGCTTCCAATTATATTCACTACCTTTGCACGAAGAATATTAAACGTTTAAAGAAAAAATGGCATTAAAATGTGGTATTGTGGGACTTCCCAACGTGGGAAAATCCACATTGTTCAACTGTCTGTCGAGTGCGAAGGCACAGGCAGCCAACTTCCCTTTCTGCACTATAGAACCTAACTTAGGAGTAATCACTGTTCCGGACGAGCGCCTGAACAAACTGGCAGAGATCGTTCACCCCGGACGTATCATTCCCGCCACTTGCGAGATAGTAGACATTGCCGGACTCGTCAAGGGTGCCAGCAAGGGTGAAGGACTCGGCAATAAATTCTTAGGCAACATCCGCGAGTGTGATGCCATCATCCATGTGATCCGTTGTTTTGATGACGACAACATCGTACGTGAAGGCGGTGCTGCCGTCGACCCCTTGGAGGATAAGAGCATCATCGACACAGAACTTCAGCTCAAGGACTTGGAGACCATCGAGTCGCAGTTGGCAAAGCAGCAGAAGACTGCTGCCGCCGGCAACAAGGACGCCAAGGTGATGGTCACCGTCTTAGAGGCTTACAAGGCTGTACTGGAGCAGGGGAAGAATGCCCGCTCGGTTTCTTTCGAGAGCAAAGAAGAGCAGAAGGTGGCTCACGACCTCTTCCTCCTCACCACCAAACCTGTGCTCTATGTTGCCAATGTAGACGAGGCTTCTGCCAAAACGGGCAACGAATACAGCAAGAGGGTGGAAGCCATCGCTGCCGAGGAAGGTGCTGAGTGCATGGTCATCGCCGCCAAGACAGAAGAGGACATCGCCTCACTCGAAACATACGAGGACAAACAGATGTTCCTGGAGGAGTTGGGCTTGGAGGAGAGCGGCGTAAACCGCCTCATCAAGAAAGCCTATGCCCTGCTCAACCTTGAGACGTTTATCACCGCTGGCGAGATGGAGGTGAAGGCTTGGACTTACCACAAGGGTTGGAAGGCTCCGCAGTGCGCCGGTGTCATCCACACTGACTTTGAGAAAGGTTTTATCCGTGCAGAGGTCATCAAGTACGACGACTATATCAAGTATGGTACGGAAGCTGCCGTCCGTGAAGCCGGCAAACTCGGCATCGAGGGCAAGGAGTATGTCGTACAGGATGGTGACATCATGCACTTCCGATTCAATGTTTAATGTAACTACGGGAAGTTATATATGTTAGCGCAGCTGCTCAACTACATTGTATGGGATCCCAGTCCGATATTGCTGCACTTGGGTCCTGTCGAAATACGTTATTATGCCACATGCTGGATGCTCGGCCTGTTGTTTGGCTATCTGCTCATGAGCAGACTGTACAAGCAGCAAGGACTGAGCGAAGAGAAGTTCTCGCCCCTGTTCTTCTATATCTTTGTAGGTGTATTGATAGGTGGTAGACTGGGACATTGCCTCTTTTACCAACCCGAATATTTCCTTACACAGTGGGATCACTTCGTCGAGATGCTTGTCCCCGTTCGCCACATGGCAGACGGTAGTTGGAAATATACGGGTTATGAGGGACTGGCAAGCCATGGTGGCGTGATAGGTATGCTCATCGGCATCTGGCTCTACTGCCGCAACACGAAGGTGAGCGGATGGGTAGTGCTTGACAACATGGGCATCTGTTCGGGCATCACGGCAACGTTCATCCGTTTGGGCAACCTCATGAACTCAGAGATTATCGGCAAGGTGACGGATGTGCCATGGGCTTTCATCTTCGTAAGAGAAGACCAGTATCCGCGCCATCCAGGACAGCTCTATGAGGCGTTGGCTTATTTCTGCTTCTTCCTCATCATCCTCTTCGTCTATAAGAAGAGAGGTCCCAAGAGTGTTGGCACAGGATTTTATTTCGGTCTCTGCCTCACCCTTATCTTTACCTTCCGCTTCTTCATCGAATACACCAAAGAGATACAGGTAGCGTTCGAAGCCGGTCTGCCTGTGGACATGGGACAGATACTGAGCTTACCGCTCATCGCCATAGGCGTATGGAGCATCTTATCAAGCCGCAAACGAGCATAAATAGAGTCGGGGGTAAACACTAATCATGAGCGTTCACCCCCTATTTTTATGTTTTACTTCTATAACTTCCCTACTTACGAAACTCTTTATTTCTTTTCGGTAATGCTTTTTATCTCTTGGATACTCTCTGCATTAGAACGCTGTTTAACTTTCTTGCCACCACTGAAATTCCAAGTAACGGTGAAGTCGAACGAGGTACTTGAAGTAGTATTGGCATAGAAAGAAGTGTATCCCACTCCATTAGTTGCACTCTTGCGCCCTTTCGCCCATATTGTTGATTCAAAAGCGAAACGGAGTTTCTCCTTACATGCGGTTTTCCATAATGAAGCTGCAATATTACCTACTGGGCGCCAAGAATAATTCTCGAAACTGGTTCCCGTTTCCCAATATGCCTTGAAATAGCCTCCAAAGGTTTGGGAGAAATTGAAGTTGTTGTTAAACCAAAACTTGCCACAGCATTTTCCTGAAATAGTTTGTTCTGGAGAGGAAAAACGATGCTGTAGGACTGCCGATTGTAGTTTTGTCTTCCACCATTTCGTAGGAGTGATTGTATATTCTACTCTAACTCCTACTGCTTGATTGTAATTCGCATTTTCTGGTTTAGACCATGTAATGCTTGGACTTTGTTCGTCGACACCATGGGCAAAGTAAATATCGTCCTCTATACGATCGTACATCAATGTAAAAGCTAAATGTCTATCTAAGCTGAATCGCAGCATCAGCTGATGGTCATTTGGAGTACGCAGAGATGTGTTTCCTGTTGTATAATGATTAGGGGTGGAATAATTGCGATAGGCACTGAGTACACTATACGGCATGCTTTCAACAGTACGTTGGTACATCAGTGCCAACATCGTATTTTTCTTCGGGTTGAACATCCACATCAGATTAGCCTGTGGACAAAAATAGTTGCCACTATAACTGCTTTTTTCTCCATTTGAGTCCACATTCATGTGATTGTATTGCCACGTGAGCCCAAAGGCATACATGAACCTCTTTGCCGCACCAGAATAATTGATATAGGCTGAGGGGATGTACCCATTCATCTTGTTTTCTTGACCTTCTGTTTCATCTTGGCTATGAATGTATTGGTAGTCTAAACCGAATTTCAACTCATTTCCATTGGTAGCTATATTCACAAACTTTGGTGCAACTCTATACATGTCTGTTTTCTTGCCAACATGATTGGAAGAGACGCATTCTGTTCCATAGGTTTCATATTGAGATTGATGCTGCTTGTTACCAAGGTAATCGGCTGTTATCTCAAAACTGGAACCTTTGTCATCTGTTGCAAGAATGTACTTGGCAACCGTCTGTTGCGTAAAATTATATTGCGGACCATGAATATAAACATTATCACTATACTGGCGATTCCTTACATCTATATTTCCAATATACTCCGATAAGGCTAAAGTGGACTTCTTGCTCAATTCAAAGCTTAGGTTAAGCCTATTGACGAAGGCATTTGACCATGAGCGAGTACTACTGTTATATGAGAGTTCTTCTCCAGAATTATATTTATATTCATTCTTAGCATCTTCCAGCATTTTTTGATGAGAATAGATGGCATAGTAATTCAGAGTAAGGCGTCCAAGGCTTGCCTCAAAGACAAAAGTTGGAGAATCATAAACGTGTCCATACTTTGCCATTTCTGATATTGATTCTTGCAAATAGCCTGAGAAACCACCATCAACTTCTTTATTTGTATAAATCTTGATGGTTCCACTTGCTTCGTTTGCACCTTCACCAACTGAAAAATAACTAACCTCTATTTTGGAGATTCGCTTAGGAGACAGAGCTGCCAATTCATCTTGTGAAGTAATTTTCAGACCATTGACATATATAACAGGCTGCTTACCCATAAGATTTATCATGTTCTTTTCCACAGACAATCCTGGAAGAAAAGCAAATACTTCCTGTGCCGTACTACAAGTTTCGAGTCCAGTATTTTGAAGTTGTAAACTATAGCCATTAGCATTGTTTACTATTCTATTTCCAACGACCGTAATGTCTCCAAGCATTTTACTGTCCTCTTCAAGCATTATTGTCCCTAAGGAATCTTCCGTAAGAGCTCTTACCACACTCTTATATCCCAAGGAAGACACTTTCAAGAACAACGGACTATCTGATGTTTTTCGCAAGAAGAAAGATCCATCCTCTTTAGTAACTGTTCCTGCTATATAAGAAGAATCTGCCATTTTATATAAGACAACAGTTGCGTTGAGAATTGGATGCTTGCTCAAATCCTCAACCGTTCCTGTAATATCCTGCGCAAAAATACTGCAAGAAAAGAAAAATGACATTAAAATGACAAACAATTTTTTCATACAATAATCTTGTTACAATGTTTTTTGTATATTTTCATGAAAATTCTCATTAAAACGCATCTGTATCTGATGCTCTTTTTCTTCATTGGACATTTGGACAGGGCATATTGCTACTGTCTCTTGGTGCGTTTGCGAACATATTGTACATATAGGGAGCAAGCTACACTCATTGCAAGCATCTTCAAATGCTTTGTTGCCGTCTTTTAGCTTCAGGCATTGCTTTCCTTTTGACAGTAAGGTCTGTTTATTATCGACTCTATTATTTTCTTTGATGGCACAAAATTACAAACATTTTTACATATAGCCTATACCCTTTTGGATAATAGATAGCACTTAACAATTATTTTTACCCATTTGTGTAATCATACCATGCGAATCCAACAAGCAATTGCAAAAATACCAAGTATTTCCGTAATAGCGCACTATTGTCTATAAAAAAAACGCAAGCCAAGCAACATACTTACAGATTAAAACCATTTAGTTGGAACACGCAACCTAAATTACAAAAACAAACAGAAAAACACATCATTTAATATCATCAAAAGGAATATTAGATTACGAACTGTCAGATTGTTTCTTTTTGATCATTTCTTATGCACAACAAGTTATTCTGCTTTAGAAATTTGAATATCAATATTTTACATTTATAGACACTAACGGTAAAAGCACTCTACGAATTCCACTTCTTGCAGCATTCTCTGAGCGAAATCTCACCTTTTATTTTAGTTTCGGAAGTTGAAACTATTTACCTCTATTAATATAGGAGATAAACTATCTTATAGTATACAACTGCAAGGATGAGAACTACTATCGTGATAATAACAGTTCCTATTCTGACGAGACGAGGAGGCACTTCACCAATTACATTCCTCACCTTCTCACTTCTCAACTCTATATTATCAGCTTCCTTTTCTTTCTGTTCCATATCAAACGCTTTTTAGTTTCCCAATTCCAACTGATTCTTCACAAGATTATAATATGCCCCTCGCTTGGCGGTCAATGACTCATGGTTGCCAACCTCAACAACCTTTCCTTGGTCAATGACCACGATTTGGTCAGCATTCTTCACCGTACTTAGGCGATGAGCCACAATCACAACCGTCTTTCCCTTGTAGAATTTATCCAAGTTCTCCACGATGCTTCTCTCGTTGTTGGCATCGAGCGAGTTGGTTG
>CAVCDC010000053.1:0-17704 GCA_963600865.1 Firmicutes bacterium CAG:103 | reverse complement strand
TCCGCCGCCTCGGCTTCAGCTGGCCCTACACCTCATGGGACTATGCCGAGCGATTCGTGCAGACCATCCATGGCTTCAACTATATCTAAAACAAGGATGTGATTAGAAGAAGGGTCGACTCTTTTGATGGAAAGTGTCGACCCTTTTAACGAAAAGTGTCGACACTTTTTGCCAAAAGTGCCGACACTCTTTTTTTTGAATGATATTATTCTGGATTTTACGGTAGGCAATGATGCTTGCCAATCCTTCGTTTATGATTCGAGAATCTGCTTGGCACGTTCCAATGCTAAGTTGATGTGGCTGCAGATATTGTTCTCGCCGATGAGGTGGTAGAAACCAGCGTGCTCCAACTGTGCGTTCACCTTCTGGCGGACACCAGAGAGCACTACCTGTATGCCTTCCTTCTGGCTCATGAGACACAGGTTGGTAAGGTTGTGGATACCCGTAGAGTCCACGAACGGAACTTTTCTCATGCGTATGATGCGCACCTTTGGGCGGTCGCCGAAGGATGCCATGATCTCCTCAAACTTGTTGCCGGCTCCGAAGAAGTAAGGACCGTTGATCTCGTATACTTCCACGCCCTGTGGAATGGTGAGGTGCTCCAGGTTGCCCGTAGAGTATTCGAAGTCCTCGTTGGGGTCTATCTCTTCCGTTATCGCCTTCACATCCGTTGTTTCCGACATACGCTTCATGAAGAGCAGACAGGCGATGATGAGTCCCACCTCTATGGCTACGGTGAGGTCGAAGATGATGGTGAGGAAGAAGGTGATGAGCAGTACGGTGACATCACTCTTCGGGTTCTTCATCAGTGCCAAGAAACTGCGCCAGCCGCACATGCCGTACGACACGACGACGAGAACACCAGCGAGGCACGCCATGGGGATGTACTTGGCGAGAGGCATGAGGAAGAGGAAGATAAGCATCAGCACGGCAGCGTGTATGATACCGGCAACGGGTGTCTTTCCTCCGTTGTTGATATTGGTCATGGTGCGTGCGATGGCTCCTGTGGCGGGAATACCTCCGAAGAGGGGCGATGCGATGTTGGCAAGTCCCTGTGCCACGAGCTCGGTGTTGGAGTCATGGTGGTCGCCTATCACACCGTCGGCAACGGTGGCGGAGAGCAACGACTCGATGGCGCCGAGTATGGCGATGGTGATGGCGGGAGATACAAGGCTCTTGATGGTCTCCCAACTCATGTCGGGTACCTGTGCCGCCGGCAGTTCGTTGCTGATGGAGAACCTGTCGCCGATAGTCTCTACGCTCGTCACACCAGCAAACTGTCTGAGCAGCAGTGCCACTACCGTCATGAGGATGATGGCGATGAGCGAACCCGGTATCTTCTTGCTGAAGCGTGGGGTGATGGCGATGACAATGACGCTAAGTATACCTATCAGGGCACACCAGGGGTCGATGGTGTCGAAGCACTTCAGGTAGACACCCCATTTCTCTATGAAGTCAGAGGGGTTGGATGTGAGTGTGAGTCCGAAGAGGTCCTTGATCTGCGTCGTGAAGATGGTGACGGCGATACCGCTCGTAAAGCCCACTACGATGGGGTAGGGAATGTACTTGATGATGGTACCCAAGCGCAGCAGTCCGAAGAGGACGAGGAAGCAACCTGCCATGAGGGTGGCGATGGTGAGCCCTTCCATGCCATATTTCTGTATGATGCCGTAGATGATGATGATAAAGGCTCCCGTGGGACCGCCTATCTGCACCTTGCTGCCGCCGAAGAGCGAGATGACGAGTCCGGCGACGATGGCTGTGATGATACCCTTTTCGGGTGTTACTCCTGAAGCGATGCCGAAGGCAATGGCAAGGGGAAGGGCTACGATGCCCACAATGATACCCGCCATGAGGTCGGCCATGAAGGTTTTCTTGTCATAAGTCTTGGCACAAGAAAACAGTTTTGATTTGATAATGGTTGACTTCATTATGTGTGTTGTGTGTGTATGATTTCAATTTTTCAATTTGGCGGTGCAAAGTTACAAAGAATAAATGAAAGGGGGTGTATGTTATCCTGAAATTATACATTTTTCTGCCGTTCTGGTCTTGTTCAAGTCTTGTTTAGGTCTTGTTCAGGTCTTGTTCAAAAACTTTTCAGAACCAATTCAGAACCTGTTGACGGCATCTGCGATGATATTTGCCTGTTGTTCGGTCAGCATCTGATGGCAGGGGAGACTCAACTCCTCACGGCTGATGGCTTCCGTCATGGGCAACTCCATTTCGTGCCATTCGCGATAACACTCTTGCTTGTGGGGTGGGATGGGGTAGTGTATCATGGTGCCGATGCCATGCTCTCTGAGGTGTTCCTGCAGACGGTCACGCTCCGGGCACAATACGGGGAAGATGTGTACCACGTTGAGGCTGCTGTCGCTGTACATCTCACGCGGAACATAAACCTTGTCGGTCTTGATGGCATCGAGCAACCATTGGGCACACTGCCATCTGCGTCTGTTCACCTCGTCCAGATGGCGCAGCTTCACCTCCAGGACTGCCGCCTGCACCTCGTCCATGCGCGAGTTGTAGCCGCGGTAGGGGAAGACATACTTGCGGCTGCTACCATAGTTGCCGAGGGCTTTTATCACCTCTGCCATTTCGTCATCATCTGTGGTCACGGCTCCTGCGTCGCCCAATGCCCCGAGGTTCTTGCCAGGGTAGAAACTGTGTGCTGCTGCCAAACCGAGACTGCCCGTCTTGCGTCCTTGCCACTGGCATCCGTGTGCCTGGGCATTGTCCTCGAAGAGCAGCAATTGGTGCTCTCTACAGAAACGCTCCACTCCTTCTGTCATCGAGCAACGGCCATAGAGATGTACCAACATGACGGCTCTTGTCGTGGGGGTGAGTGCATCTTCAAGCCGTGCATCGTCTATCTGCAGCGTGTCGCGTCGCGGTTCTACGAGGATGGGTTTGAGTTTACATTCCGTGATGGCGAGGATGGTGGCGATGTAGGTGTTGGCGGGCACTATGACGCTGTCTCCTTCGTGCAGTCTGCCAGTCTCTATGGCAGCAAGGAGCATGAGTCGCAGTGCGTCGAGTCCATTGCCGCAGGTGATGCAGTGGTGGGTGCCGATATATTGGGCATAGGCTTCGGAGAACCGCCTGTTGGCTTCTCCCTGTAGATACCATCCGCTGTCTATCACCCTGTGTACGGCTTCTTCCGTTTCTTCTTGCCAAGGGACGTTGATCTCCTTGAGGTTGAGATAGTCTATCTTGTTGGTGGTCATGTCGTAAAACGTTTAGGTTAACGTGATTCTATGAGCAGGCAGACTGCTCCGTATGAAAATCCGTGCAGTTTGTAACGGGTGCCTTCTTCTATGATGACACCCTGATAGGGACGGTTGAGTAACAGGGGGGCTGCTGTCTCCAATGTGAATGAACCGCTCAGTGCCACCACCATCATCGTGTGTGCGGCAGTGTGTTCCATAGCGGGCGTGTCGTTGGTCATACCGCCCATCCAACTCACCTTGCCTATCTCGAAAGGAAGGCTCTTCATGTTTTCCACCACGGTGAGGCTGCCCCGTGGGTCGTATATTCTTGTTAGGTCTATTTTTTGTTCCATAACTTGTCGTTTTCGATATAATAACGTTCTTTTTGCGTTTTTATTACCATAGAGGGGTAGGGAAGTAGTTAAAGAAATTAAAGAAATGGTGCGTCATGGCGGTAAATGACAAGAATAGGTGTACCTTTGTAACGCAAGAACGATGCAATGCAACGCTTGTGCCATGCAGTAACGATGCAATGCAAGAACAGTGCAATGTTATCATAAAACACGATAAGATGATAAAGACTTTGTTCACAACCCTGTTGGTGCTGATGTCTCCGTCGGCCTTTGCCCAGCGCCACACCATCTACAACCAGCGCATCATGAGCCTGCAGGTGGTGGCAGAACAGCGTTGGCAGGCAATGCCTGTGGCTGAGATGGGGGAGACTATACACATCGACTTCGATGACATGACCCACCAGTATCAGCGTTACAACTACAAGATAGAACACTGCGATGCCGACTGGAACCCGTCGACCGACCTCTTTACGACCGACTATCTGAAGGGGTTCAACGGCGAACTGACCATCGATGACTACGAACAGTCGCTCAACACCAACCACCTCTATACGCACTACAGTCTGTCCATTCCCAACGACCACTGCCGGCTTACCATGAGTGGCAACTACCGCCTCACGGTCTTTGCCGACGATGATGAGGAGAAACCTGTCTTCACGGCGTGCTTCATGCTCCTGGACCCGCAGATGACGGTAGGCCTCGCCGTGACGGGCAACACCGACATCGACATCTATCACAACCACCAGCAGGTGGCAATGACGGCGGTCTACGGTGATGTGAAGGTGACCGATGCACGGCGACAGATCAAGACTGTGGTGCTGCAGAACGGCAGGTGGGACAATGCTGTGCGCAATGCGTCACCCGACTATGTGAGCATTGACGGACTGCAGTGGCAGCATGTGCGTCCCCTCATCTTCCCTGCCGGCAACGAGTACAGGAAGTTTGAGATGCTCGACCTCGACCATGCCACCATGGGACTGGACAGTGTGCGATGGGACGGCAGGGAGGCACACGCCTTTGTCATGCCCGACTTGCCTCGTCCCAACTATGTCTATGACGAGGCGGCAAGGGGTGCTTTCTATGTGCGCAACAGTGACAACATCGACAACGACTATACGTCAGACTATGCCTTGGTTCACTTCTTCCTCAAGGCTCCTCGCCAACAGGGCGATGTCTATATCAATGCCAACTGGACCTGCGGACTCTTTCTGCCCAAATACCGGATGGAGTATGACATGGCGGCACAGGGCTACCGTGCCACCATTCTGCTGAAGGAAGGATATTATAGTTACCAGTATCTCTCTGTCGATGCCAACGGCAATGCCACTCCTGTCTCTACGGAGGGCAGCTTCTATGAGGCGCAGAACAAGTACCAGGCTCTCGTCTACTATCGAGGAACGGGCGACCGCACTGACCGCCTCCTCGGATATGGTGAGGTGCAGGTGAAGACGGAAAAGTAATCCCCCCTTCCTTCGAGGACATCAATTCAGATGGGAATTATTCGAAGACATCATTCAGATAGAATAAGTTAAACAATCAAATAAATGTAATATTATGACACATGGACATGAAGTACTCCACATGATGGAGGGTAACAGTTACACCACCAAGCAAAAGCTCATCGATGCCATCATCGAGCGTTTCGGTGCAGACGAGCGTTTCTATACCTGTTCGGCAGAAGGTATGACGGCAGCAGAACTTGTCGACTTCCTTGAGGCGCGCGGCAAGTTTATGCCGGCAACAGGTGACGATGACTTTACGGTCGACATTACCAAGGTCTGCAACCATTAACATCACTAAGGTCTGCAACCATTATATAAAAAGGTGGCGCATCATCCGATACGCCACCTTTTTGCTTGGTTTGTTTTTTACCTTTTTACCTTTTTACCTTTTTACTTTTTTACCTTTCTTAGAATCCTCCGTGTCTTCCTCCCGGTGGTGGTCCCATTGGTCTGCCACCGCCATTGAAGGGTCTTCCTCCGAAGTCAGGTCTTCCACCTTCTCCGTGTCTCATCTCCTCACGAGCCTGTTTGCCACCGATGAGGTTGAAACGGTAGACGACGTGGAGCATGGCATAACTGTTGATGCTGTTGTATTCCGTATCGGTGCGGGCCATGGCGGTAAGCGAACGGCTCAGGGTACTCTGCTGTCTCAAGATGTCATAGAACTGCAGCATGACGGTGAGCGGTTTGCCCTTGAGGAATCCCTGTGAGAGCTGCGCGTTCCATACCAGTTCGTTGGTGTTCATCGAGTTGTCCGAGTAACCTCTTCGGCTGCTCTCCCCGAGGTCTGTGCTGAGGCTCATGCCCCACGGCATGTTCACCGTCACGCTTGGTCCGTAAGAGAACTGCCAGGTATCCATGTTGCTTGACGCCTGCAACTTGTTGCGTGCGTGGGTATAGTTGAGTGTTCCGTTGAGGTTCACTTCCAGCCAGTCGTTGCGGTAGCTCAGTGAGAGTCGTTCGCCCACGGTGGTCTGCTTAGTTGTGTTCTTCTCCGAGTCGTTGCCGTCGATGCTGAGGTAAGCCACATTGTTGGCATAGCGCAGGTTGGTGAAGCTATTGACGCTCCACACACCGGCAGAGTCGATGGCAGTGTTGAACATGAAGGCGGCGTCAGCATTCCAGTTGCCGTTGATGTTCTCGGGCTGCGTGATGCGTCCACCGGTCTCCTCGTTGTAGGTCACCTTGTCGCTGATGCTGTTGCTCGTGGTAGAGAAGTTGATGAAGGTCATCAGGGCGCGCTGGTGTTTCTCCACATAGTTGTTGTAGAAGAGTCGGAACCTCTGTGTGAAGGATGGCTTCAGTCCAGGGTTACCCTTCTTGATGCTCAGTGGGTTGCTGTCGTCGGTGATGTCGAGCAAGTCTGTCATGGAGGGCTGCGAGGTGGTTCCGCGATAGTTGATGCGCAGGTTGCTCACCTTGCTGAATCTGTAGCGGAAGTCGAGGGTAGGTGAGAAGTTGACGACATTGCGTATGGTGTCGACATGCGTGCCCTGGTAGTCCTGTATGTATTTGGATGTCTGTGGCTGCACCATGACACCGAAGTTGAGGTTGTATTTCGGTCGTACAAAGCGCATCATCACCTGTATGTCGTGTATGTAGTTACGATATTCCGAGTAGCGGCTCAGGTCGTTGTCCAGATAACTGTCCAAGGTGTTTGCCCCGATGTGCCCGAGATATGTGTCCCAGGCACGGTAGGCTGGTGAAGCCGTGCGCCACAGTTCCTGTTCGTTGGCGGGCAGGTTGGCGAAGTCGTATGTGGAGCGGTCGCTCTTGGAGTAGTTGTACGTAAACTTATAGCTGAACTGCAGGAAGGTAGCCTTCCAGAGCGGTTCACTGTAGGTAGCCTGCAGACTGTAGCTGTATTTGTCTGTAGGTGTCGTGTTGTAGCGGTAGGTGTTGTAGGTGGAGTCTTCGCCTGATGCCTTCTTCAGCAGGTAGAGGTAGGCGTTGGTGAGCGAGAGGCTCTTGTCGTCGGTTCTTCCGTACGACCCGTCTACGCGCAGGGTGACGTTTCGTCCTGTGCTGCTCAGTCGTCTGTTGAACTGCAGCATACCCTTGAAACTCTTGCTGTCGCTATAGGAAAGGTTCATGGTCTCCTGCTTGTTCACAAGGCTGTCTATGGCGTACATCTTCGCCAAGGCATCGCCGTCGAGCGGACTCGTCACATAGTTGTAGGGGTTGGCACGGAACTGTGCCGAGAGTGACTGTGCGAGGGCGTCGCTGCTGCTGATGGTGAAGGAGGGTCTGAACATGATGTTGGTCATTGTATCGGGCTTCCACTCCATGCGGAACCTACCGTCCCAACTGTTGCTGCGCGAGTAGTTCGTGGCTCTGCTGTTGGTAAACGACGACTGCTTGCTGACGAAGTTTTCCGAGGCGGTGGTACTTGCCATGTCGCCGTCACTGTGGTTCCAGCGCAGTGAGGCGTCCATGCTCAACTTGTCCTTGTTCTCGTAGTTGTAGTTCAGACCGAGCATCTTCGAGGCGTTCAGTCCCTGTCGGCCAGGTCCCTGTCGTCCCGGTCCTCCGCCACCTGGGAATCCCATGTCGTTGGTATTGTTAGCCGAACCGAAGAACATGAGTCTGTTGCGGTCGTTGAAGTAGCCCGCCATCACCCTTGTACTGTATCGGCTCTCCGTTCCTACCCCGAGGTCGATGTTGGAGAGCAGACCTTTGTTCATGCCGCGCTTCACGCCGAAGTCGAGCACCGTCTCCTCTTCACCGTCGTCAATGCCGGTGACCTTGGCGAGGTCGCTCTTCTGGTCGTATGCCTTTATCTTGTCTATGATGCTGGTAGGCAGGTTCTTGAGTGCCGTCTTGGTGTCGCCTGTCATAAACTCTTTTCCGTCGACGAGGATTTTCTTCACTTCCTTGCCGTTGATCTTGATGCTTCCGTCGTCGCTCACCTCAGCACCAGGCAATCGCTTCACGAGTTCCTCGATGGTGGAACCTTCTGGCGTGCGGTAGGCAGCCGAGTTGTATACGAAGGTATCCTCCTTGAGCACCACCTTCTTTGCCATGGCGGTGACGGTGGCAGTCTTCAGCATGATGGCTTCGGCACCGATGGTGACATTGCCCATGGCGAGGTCTTTGCCTTCTGCCATCTGTATTCTTTTGACGGTAGGTTTGTAGCCTACATTGGTAATCTTGAGGAGATATTTTCCGTCGTCGGGTGCTGTGAGACTGAAGAGTCCGCTCTCGTTGGTGAGCGTTCCCGTAACATAAGTGCTGTCGGTTCTGAGCAGTTGTACAGTGGCTTGCTCGACGGGCTCTTTGGCATCCTTGTCGACGACGGCACCGGTGATGAGTCTGCTCTGGGCGTTTGCCGTCAGGGCAGACAGCAACAGCAGTAGCATGAATAGACCTTTTTTCATTATCGTGTTGTTTTCTCTTATATAATTTATAAATTCTTTCTCTTCAGAAGTAAAGGAGTTAAGGTGATAGAGGAGTTAGAGGAGTTAAAGGAGTTAAGGAGTTAAAGGAGTTAAGACAATAGCCTTTGGGGTGTTTGATTCTTCACTCTTCACTCTTCACTCTTCGCTCTTCATTCTTCGCTCTTCACTCTTCGCTCTTCACTCTTCATTCTTCACTTTTCACTTCTTTTAGATGTAGAAAGGTAGGGAAAGGTTTATTTCCAGTTGGAGAAAAATATTTTCCTAACTGGAAAGATGTCAACCGTCTTTCGTGTGCTTTTTGCAAGAAAAGCCGTCCAAGTCTTTGCTGTTTGCGGAAAACATTGTATATTTGCACACCTGTAACGATACTAAGAACAACGAGATGAGAGGAATCGCAAAATTTTACACCTGGTTCTGGATTATATACTTTCCGGTCTGCATAGCCTTTGCCTTCACTATCAACTTCGACTGGAGCGACGAGATACTCACGGTGCTTCTGTTGGTCTATGCCCTGTTCCGCCACCGCTATTTGGTGAGGAGCGGCAAGCGCAGGAAGGAGATAACTGTGTACCTCGGACTGATGGTTTTCTACCTGCTCTATTCGCTCGTGCTCAGGGTGACGACACCCCGTGGCGTGGTGCTCGACTTTCTGCAGCAGTTGCGGCCTTATGCCGTGTTCTACCTTACGTGGATGATGGCTCCCCGCTTTACGTTGGGCCAGCGCAAACTCATACGCAATGTCATGCTCCTTACCTATGGCTTCTATCTCTTTGCGTTCTTCTTCCGACCACAGTTGGTAGACCCCTTTGCGGCGGCCGATGGCGGTATTCTCTCGGGACAGGCGGTGGAGTCGGCTCCTTTGGGACAGTTGGCCATCAGCTGCGGTATCATCTATTATCTCTTCTCCAAGCAGACTGCCACAAACCGCTATGTGGCGATACTTATCATGCTCATAGGCCTTCTCTCGGGCAAGTCGAAATATTTCGGTGAGTGTGTCGTCTTCATAGCTCTTGTCCTCTTTGTCAAGAAGAAGATAGACTATACCTCGCCTGCCACCTTGCTGAAGTTGGCTGCCCTCGCCGCGGTGGTCATCTTCTTCACCTGGAACAAGTTTAATGCCTACTATGTCGAGGGATTCAAGGAGGACAGTGAGGTGATGGCGCGTCCTGCCACCTATACGACGGGTATGCAGATCATGTTCCACGACTATATCCCCTTCGGCAGTGGGTTGGGGTCGTTTGGTACGGCGGCGGCAGCCAAGGAGTATTCACCGCTCTACTATAAGTACCACCTTGACAATGTGTGGGGACTGACGCCTGAGAACCCTATGTTCCTTGCCGATGCCTTCTATCCCACGCTCGCCGAGTATGGCATCGTGGGACTGATATTCTTCCTTGTCTTCTGGAAACGGCGACTGTGGGAGGCTAACCACATCCCCAACATCGTGTACTACCGCATGGCGATCATGTGCATCATGGCTCTCGCCTTGGAGAGTACGGCAGACTCCTCTTACCTCTCTGGTCGCGGAATGGGATATTTCATGATTCTTGCCCTCTGTCTCAACTCTGCCCGCAGAAGGAGGAGACGCCGCCCGAGATTTGATACTCAGCAGGCATTGCCGCAGGAGAAAACTTCATTATCCGAATAGAGACTACGACTATGATATTTACACTATTGCAGAAACTGAGTCTTGTGCCCGGCTGGCTCTGGGACATGATGTGGGCACCCGTGTGGAAACGCTGCATGAAGCATTGCGGCAAGGACGTCTACTTGCGCCCGATGTCATCCGATATCAAGGGACTCTCCAATCTGTCTGTAGGTGACGGAACGAGCATTCCGCGCGGTGCTGTCATCTACTGTACCGACGCTCCTTGTGTCATAGGCATCAAGGTGCTCTTCGGTCCTCGTCCCACTATCATCACGGGCGACCACCGTACGGACATCGTGGGGAAGCACATCGCTGACGTGACCGTTGCCGAGAAATGGCAGGACGGCAGTAACCCCTACGACCAACCTGTCGTCATAGAGGACGGCGTGTGGGTGGGTGCCAACGTCACCATCCTCAAGGGGGTCACCATAGGGCGTGGCTCTGTAGTGGCTGCAGGGGCTGTCGTCACCAAGTCGTGCCCGCCCTACTCGGTCATTGGTGGTGTCCCGGCTCGTGTGCTCAAGATGAGGTTCACGCCGCAGGAGATAGAGCGACACGAGGAGAAAGTTAAGAGTGAAGAGTGAAGAGTTAAGAGTGAAGAGTTAAGAGTTAAGAGTGAAGAGAGAAGAAACAACGTTCGCCGGCCTAAGGGAATTGAAAATCGACGGCCGTAGGGAAAGTCAAAGGCAATCCAACACCCACAAAGGCTGTTGTCCCTTAACTTCTCTATCTTCCCTTAACTTCTTTAACTTCCCAAAATAAAAAAAGATATGAAATTCATAGGTATTATCCCTGCCCGCTACGCCTCTACGCGCTTTCCGGGCAAACCATTGGCTCTGTTGGGTGGCAAACCAGTTATCCAGCATGTTTACGAAAAGGTGGCATCCTGTTTGTCTGCTGCTTATGTAGCCACAGACGACGAGCGTATCTACAACGCTGTCTTGGCGTTTGGCGGCAAGGCTGTCATGACGCGCTCCGACCATAAGAGCGGCACCGACCGCATCGAGGAAGCCATGGAGAATATAGGCGGTGAGTGGGATGTCGTCATCAATATCCAGGGCGACGAACCCTTTGTCGACCCCAGTCAGTTGCGCACGGTGTGCCAGTGCTTCGACGACCCTACCACACAGATAGCTACTCTCGGCAAACCCTTTTCTAATATGGAGGCGGTAGAAAACCCCAACAGTCCGAAGATTGTCATCGACAACATGGGCTTTGCCATGTATTTCTCAAGGAGTGTCATCCCCTTCGTCCGCAACGAGGAGCGTGCCTCTTGGCTCTCTCATTTCCCCTTCCTCAAACACTTGGGCATCTATGCCTACCGCACCGAGGTGTTGAGGCAGATTACACGTCTGCCGCAGAGTTCCTTGGAGATTGCCGAGAGCCTCGAACAACTGCGATGGTTGCAGAACGGCTATAAGATAAAGGTGGGAACAACCGATGTGGAGACCATCGGCATCGATACGCCCGAAGACCTGAAGAGGGCGGAGGAATATTTAAAGGTAAAAGGTAAAAAGGTAAAAAAGTAAAAAGGTAAAGAAATGTCCCTTTCGTCATCCTTTCAGCATACTGTAGAGTGTTTCGTCAGTCAGCACCATTTGTTGCGTCCTGACGGCAAGTATCTCGTAGCCCTTTCTGGTGGTGCCGACAGTGTCTCGCTGCTCGTCGTCATGCAGGACATGGGCTACACGGTGGAGGCGTGTCATTGCAATTTCCATCTCCGTGGTGACGAGTCCGATCGTGACGAGATGTTCTGCGAGGAACTGTGTCGTGAAAGGGGTATCATACTACACCGCACACACTTCGACACACATACCTATTCCGAGGTGCACCATGTCAGCATAGAGATGGCGGCACGCGAACTGCGTTACCATTATTTCGCCCAACTGCTGCGTGACATAGGGGCAGACGGCATCTGCGTGGCTCACCATCGTGATGATAGTGTGGAGACCATGCTCATCAATCTGGTCAGGGGAACGGGCATCAAGGGTCTTACGGGCATTGCTCCGCGCAATGGTGACATCCTCCGTCCGCTGCTCTGTGTGGGGAGGGATGACATACTCCGCTATCTCGACGAGAAGGGTCTCTCCTATGTCACGGACAGCACCAACCTTGTCGCCGACGTGGTGCGCAACAAGATTCGGTTGGAGGTAATGCCCCTGCTCAGGGAAATCAATCCCTCAGTGAGTAACAGCATGGCTGAGACGGCTCTCCATCTGCAGCAGGCGAGTGATGTGCTGAACGATATTGTTGCCAAGAGTGGTATTGTGGAAACTGCTGATGATGGTATTGTCATGATAGACAAGCGACAGCTCTCCCGCCAGGCAAGTGTGGAGTATGTGCTCCATGAGTGTCTGGAGCCTTATCGCTTCCCGGGGGCTGTCACCAAGGAGATAGCAGCGAGCCTCGACAGCGTGGGCAAGCGATGGCAGTCGGACACCCACCAGCTGGTGGTGGACCGCGACAAGATATTGGTCAGGAGGACTCCTTCGCATTCCTTCCGTCCGTTGCGTATCCCCGAAGAGGGCACCTATTGCTATGATGGAGACCATACCCTTCGACTGCGTATCTATGACACACCCTCAGACTTCCGTCCTGCCAAGACTCCTTGGCATGTGACGCTCGATGCCGACATGGTGGTGTTCCCCCTTGTGCTGAGAAGGGTCGAGAGGGGCGACCGCTTCGTGCCGTTTGGTATGAAGGGCAGCAAACTGCTGAGTGACTTCCTTACCGACAGCAAGTGTACCGCCTTTGAGAAAGACGACCAACTGCTTCTTGAGGATGCCCGCCACACCATCGTCTGGTTGGCAGGACGACGCACCTCCCAGCATTGCGCCGTGTCAGAACATACCTCGCATATACTGGATATTTATCTTTCGGGCACCCGTAACTAACAATGCCTTGTTTGTGTCACGAAAGAAAGTGTCTAAAAATGCGTCTATTGCTCTATTTATCATATACTTATGTTTCTGTTGTTACACTTTTTCAAGCCAAAAAGAGTATCATAACTACACTTTTCCAAGGCAAAAATAAGACAATTGTCAGACATCACCAAATATTTAGGGGATATTTTCATTTACGTCTCGGTAGGTCTATTGTCCATTCTGGTATCTGCTGGCTTATGTATCAAGAATGTTTTCAGTACTTGACAAACAAAGAACAGAAGTGTACAGAAACAGAAAATCACAATCATGCTAAAGAGCATTTGAACCCATCTGTTGGAAAAGGCGAAACCGTGCCTTATAGCAAGAGCCATTAATGTATATGGGATGTTTTGATAAAGATAAATGTTGTAGCCGCTCTTGTTCCAAAAACGAAGAATACGCCAATTGGGCAACTTTACATGTCTGAGCAACAACGCCAAGCCAGCAAGCACCAACATATTGTATGCCAGAAACACAATGTCTGGCGGAAACTTATGCTCTTGCATCGGACAAAGATGGATATGGCAAACTCGACTTGTTAGCAAGAACGCCAAAGAGACACCACCCACCAAATATATGGTTTTCAAACTTGTTTTGCGGTAATAAGCATAACCTGCCACCATGAATATATTGTAGCAGAAGACGTTTCTAACCAACTCTACATCAGTGATTTCGTAGATAGTTAAGAACACTGCAATGCATACGCACAAGTACCCCCCCCCTTATCTTTGCCAAGATTTTCTTCTGAAAATCGAATGTACAAGACAATATCATGTAAGGGGCAACAAACCACAGGTGCCAAATATAGGGCAAACGAGGTATGTCATGACATACGACAACCTTCAGCCAGTCTTTCAGGGTATAGGATGCCAACTCTTGCCGGCAAGCGACAATGCAAAGCATCAAGAGAGCGTATATATAATAAGGTACGAGGATGCGCTTCGCCCGATTACATACTGTCGTCCATAAAGGGCGAGGTTTGCGATGATAAGAAAGAGCCGCTCCTGACACAAAGAATATCAAGGGCATTTCCACCAAAGACAGAGACATCAAAGGCTCTTTTCCCAAGCCTAACCAATATTCCACATGAATGAAGCATACCACATAAATCATCAGTACAGCCCGGTATGCGTCCAGTTGGGTATCTCTTTGCATATCCAGTTTCTCCTATTTCAAGTAAATCAAGACAAGGAAGGCTGCCACCCATCCCACAATACAGAGTTGGATAAAATGGTCTTTCATCAGTACCTTGGTAGGACTACCACTTTTCACATCAACAATTGTTATCTGCATGTAGCGCAGTATGCCAGCCAACACAAAAACGGTGGTGAGGTAAACGTAATGCGAACCAAATCGAACCATCACTTCTTCCGAAACCGTGTACAAAATATAGGCAACCAACATAACGGCTGACACAACCGTGAGGCACTGGTTCATAAATTCAAGATTGTACCTGTTGACATTCTTGCGCGGGCTTACTCCCGACTCGGCATACAGCACCACATCGTCACGCCTCTTCGCCAAAGCCAAGAACAAGGCAAGGAGAAAGGTCATCAAGACTATCCAATGCGACAATTCCACATCCACAGAAATGCCACCCAAAACAACACGCAACACGAATCCCAATGCAATGACAAACATATCCACCAGAGCAAGGTTCTTCAAACGAACGCAGTACGCCAAGTTCATCAAATAATAAAAACCAATGACTCCCATTGCCTCAAAGCGGCACTCGCCCAACCCCACATAGGCTATAAGCATAGAAAGCAAGATCATGAAAACCATGATGACATAAGCGGAAGACACTGAAATGCGCCCAGCAGCAATGGGGCGTTTGCACTTTACTGGATGTTTGCGGTCTGCCTCAACGTCATAGATGTCGTTGAAACAATAAATGGAACTTGCTGCGAAACTGTAGCAGAGAAATGCCACAAATGCTTGGGATAACAACGGAATGTTCGCCAAGTCGCCATGGAAAAACAACGGCAGGAACACAAAACTATTCTTCAACCACTGCTGGGGTCGAAGCAACAAGATAGTATCTTTCATTTGTTTCATATTATATGTAAGAGTTGTAAAAACAAGTTGCTCTTCTCGAGTGCCGTCCAGATACAAGATGGGAGATAACCCACTTCTGAGGATGAAATAAATCCACGGATACCACCTCCAGTCCAATAGGAAATACCGACAAAATACATGATGAAAACAATCTTATACCGAGTTGGCCGTAGGTGCTTGTCTGCAAACGCCAATAAGGAGTCTGCTATTTTGTACATGAAAGAAGGCAACAACTCCGCCCTTTCTTTTTCATCTAACGTCAAGAATAGAAAATAAGAAGACAATACCACATAGATAGTGGTTCTGCCATAGTCTGTTGACAAACATACGAACATAGGCGACAACACCGCAAAGGCGCACATCAGGAAAGCCAAGACATAGCGGCGGTTGGAGAAATCTTTCTTTTCTTCTGAAAACACTGGTATGGCATTTACGCTATAATACACCAAACAGGAAAGACTCACGAAGCTCAGCAAGACAACAGGTATGCCATGTGAAAAAGATAAGAAGTTACAATGAATATGGAATCTCATGGCTTCAGAGCTATCCATTAGTAAAAATCCTATTATGCCAGGCTTGGCCAAGAAATCATTAGTTGAAGCAATGATTGCATCATAGATTTCTTTGTTGCCGGAATATTTACAGCACAGTAGGAATGTTAAAACTGGCAACGCCCAAACAGCCACTGACTTACCCCAACTCTTCCATCGCAAATTAGTGAGTAAAATGCAGAATGGAATTGCGAACAGAGCAAATGGTTCGTAACAAAGAATGGTAATGCAAACTAATATGTTTGCTATTGCTACCCATTTCCAAACGCCAATTCTCTTCCAAAGCCATACCACCAACAAGAACATAGCCATAATTATATAGTCTCTGCGCATAGTTGGTAGTCTATATATGCCTATGCCACCTAAGAACCATCCTACAGTCAGTATGCAAAGATTGTAACCGCGCTTTCTGAATTGTACGATCATATACGTGGCAACAATTAAGAAAGATGTGAATGACATAACGGCAGCTGTCCAGATTGGGTCTATGCCAATATGATGGCACCACAAGAAAAATTGTCCCAACAGTCCTCGGCGGACAAATCCACCAGAGTAATTGATAAACAAATCGGCAAAATCTGTACTCCGTAGAAGAAACTTCTTTTGAAATACAAACACAAAAAGCAGACATAAGAATGTCACATAGAATATTGACCATGCCTTAACCGTCTTCTTATTCGCCAACAAACAGAAAAACTTTGTAATCAAATTTTTTACACAAGCCATTTCTAATAATAAGTGCAGTCCATAGACTCCCTATATGGATGATAATGACAGATATGGCTATTTTGAAAGAAATGGCGCAGGAATCAATCACTTCCGATATCCTTGCCTTTCGAGGTATTAGGGAACCTATGGTATCAAGGATAAGAAGCAACAGATGCCTACGCCAAATGGAGTATATACGATAGCACAAAGTACACCCCCTCCTAAAGAAAGGGCGCACTTGTGCCGTGTAAATACACGATATGGGTAGACGTCCAATTGCCATCTTCCTCTGAATACCAAACTCCGAAAGTCCCTAATTTTCGAAAAGGTCAGAAGAAAACGTTATGAACGTCTTTCTCTAAAAATAGGCCAAGCCTTGGATTTGCGCCAGCGTCTCTTCGCCGACAATCCGCAGAATGACAGTTGCAAAAGTAATGAAAAGAATTCAGTTGGTAAAATATTCGGGGCATAAATTCGTGTTTGGGGAGTAAAAATCTTGAATTTTATGTTCCGAGACAAAACTTTGGGTTATGCCAAACTAAGGTAAACGACCTTGTGAGACAGGTTGGATGTGAACCTCTGTAGATACTATCCATAAGTGAGGGGTTATGAAGAAAAAATGGCAATATTGCCAAAAAATCTTCGTAAGGGTTCGTGCTATGCAGATAAAAAGGGATTTCTATTTACAGCAACTCATAGATGGAAAACAGAATGGGTTGATAAAAATTATCACAGGCATCAGACGTTGTGGAAAGTCGTATTTGCTTTTCACTCTCTTTCGGCAACACTTGATAGCAACGGGTGTTGCATGATATCAAGGGCAAGAAATACATCGGTAGTCTGGCGAAGTATTACTTCTCCGACTTGGGTATCAGAAATGCGATACTTGGTTTGCGTCAGCAAGAGGAGACGCACATCATGGAAAACATCCTATATAATGAGCTGAGGCGTCGTGGATGCAATGTTGATGTGGGGATGATGGAGCAGCGTTTCATAGACAAGGATGGTAAATGGCAACGCAAACAACTGAAGGTAGATTTTGTGGTGAACGAGGGTAGCCAGAGATACTACATCCAGTCTGCCTTGGTGCTGCCAGATGAGGAAAAGCGAAAGCAAGAGATGGCTTCGCTCTTGAAGATTAACGATTCTTTCAAGAAAATCATCATCGTGAAGGATGACATCAAGCCTTGGAGAGACGAAAATGGAATACTGACAATGGGCTTGATAGAGTTTCTGATGGATGCAGATTGCTTGAAGCGATTATAACCTAACGGGGCAAGGCGTCTGCCCCTTGACGTATAATTTTGCGAAGAAAAGATTTGGAGATAAGAAAATAAAATCGTACTTTTGCACGAG
>CAVCDC010000052.1:0-17964 GCA_963600865.1 Firmicutes bacterium CAG:103 | reverse complement strand
AGCAGCCAACAGAGCAGCCAACAGAGCAGCCGACAGAGCAGCCAACAGAGCAGCCAACAGAGCAGCCGACAGAGCAGCCAACAGAGCAGCCGACAGAGCAGCCGACAGAGCAGCCGACAGGGCAGCCGACAGGGCAGCCAAGAAGAGCAGCCAACAGGGCAGCCAAGAAGAGCAGCCAACAGGGCAAAGTAATCTAATTAGTAAGGTAGTGGAAATTTCCACTACCTTATTTTTTTTGCTCCCCACTTTATTGTAACAATAGTATTTACACCGTCATATTTGCAGCCGCGACGGGGCGACGGTGCCAAGTAGTTTGCTATATATTGCAAGCGTACAATATATTAAGTAGCAAACAAAACCAATAGCAAATAAAATCACTAAGGAATTATCCGGGCGGTCGGAATATCCGCGCCCTATAACTTGCAGCCACAAGTCTGAAATAACACCTGTTATTATTAGACTTGCGGGCAGGCGAGCGGTGTGTTAGCAGCAGCAGCAACGAGCGACACCGCCAGGATCCACGGCAAAGGTTGCAGCCCCAGCGAGCCCCCAGTAATAAATTGGGCGGTTTGCCGTGACGGGGGCGCACATTTTAAACGGTGTGCGCTTGAGATAGGACGCGGAATCAAGAAACGGGTAATTGTGAGGGGCGTGCAAACCTTAGACGGTAGATGCACGGGGTGGGCTTCTCGGTACCACGGCGGTGGGAAAAGAGTACCCTCTATAAAATAGAGAAATCATAATTCATATTCTGGCGGTGTCGTGAGCCGCGCGGTTTGGTTAGCCGCAGAAATCACGGTGTGTGCAACCGCGGTTTGCAGCGTACTCAGGCGCACACTCTTTCACGCTGTCTGGAATCGGTTGCTTGTCATCCGTGCGAGAGTAATCTCCCCAGGGAAAACGAGATGCTCGCGGAGCATAAAACCGTAGGGCGTGAGCCGTGTGGTGAAGACGATAATTATAAAACACGGTGCCAAGATGCACGTCCTGGCTAAATCGGGGCGGAGAGTTTTCTTCGCCCTTCTATGTGTAACCAATAAATAAAAAGAATATGAAAGAATTTAGTTTTAATCTTGACGCTCAGGAATTGAGCCAGAAAATCGGTTCGCTCGTGTTGGTAAATGAGAAGAACGGAACGAAGCTATCATGCAAAGGTATTCATGATTTGAAAACCGATATTGTTGTAGTTACGTTCGAGGAGCTTGACAAGGATACATTATTCTCCTTGTCGATGCTTGTTACCAAAGCGAAAGCGGGCGAGTTGTAAGCCAAACATTAAGCCTACATTTCCCGTGTAGGCTTTTCTATTATTAACCAAAAATTACAGAATTATGAGTATATTATGTTTCGATTGCAGAAGCCAGAGAGTTATGGAGCTTATCATAGCGGACAGACAGGAGCGTTACCAGCACGTCGAGTTTATCTCGTGGGTGGGCAACACCCTGACCCTGGCTGTAATCAAGTGAGAGCCTAAAAGCCGTGCCCAGTTGTAAATTGGCCACGGTGCAAGTATTAACCAATAAAAAATTATGATTATGAGACAGAGAAGAATGATTTACGACGTGGCTATTATTCTGCTTGGAATACTCCAGGCTGCACCGTGCTTGTTGATATTCGGCAGTACGATAATTGCACTTGTGCTTGGAATGATTTACACGCTTGCGCTTGCGTTCGCGTGGAGCAGTACGATAATTGGACGTTGGTATTTCAGAGAGCTGTGGCGTGCTACGCTGCGCTTGGAAAATGCCATGTTCCCCACGCTTGGGTAACTTCGGACAGTACGATAATTGTGCCGCCTGGAGAGTACGATAATTCTGCTTGGGAACATTCGAGCCTGAACACTGCCCCCTAATCTGGGCAGTACGATAATTACAAACCATTTAAACAGTACGAATATGAGAGCAATTTGCAAGGAGCAGGTCATCGACCTCATGAGAATGTTGAGCAAGGACGGAGTGGACAACGCGCACTACAGTGTAGATGTGTTCGTCACGGAGAAGGACGCGGGCAAGTTCTACGGAGCTGACGGCGTGGAGACGTTGAAGCCAGGCGCATACTGCGCGATTTGGTTCGACGAGGACGACTTCTCGGACTTCCCCTCGGTTGACAAGTGGATCAACACCAAGTTGAGCGAGGAGAACATCGCCATCCTTGACAACGGCGCGGGCTGGATAATCGTTATCTGCCTGGACTTGTTGCCAGTAGCCTAAACCCAGGGAGATTACTCTCCCTACAATTATTAACCATAAAAATTCGAGAATTATGACAGACGGAGACAGAAAGTTTCTCGCCCGGCTCGTGGCTTGCCACAAGAGGGTCATCAGCGAGGAGTGTGCCGAGAAGAGACTCGGCAAGAGCGTTTATTTCAAGCGTGCTGCGAGGTGCGAGAGGAAGGCCAAGGAAATCGAGGAGTCCTTTTGCACCCGCCGTCGCTTTTAGCCTACCATTCCGTGTGGCGTGCCCGCACGGAAACTATGTTTAACCAATAAATTACACGAATATGGAAATTACGAAGATCAAGAGAAACAACTGCGAGGTAAATGTTATCTTCACAGGAAAGCAGTACATCTTTCACAATCAGTTCTACGGTTTGCTTGCCGTGGCTGACAGAAAGGGTTACGACGAGGACGATGCAAGAACCTTCGTGGTGCGCTACGGCAACCACCAGACCATCGGCGGCAGCTTCGGTGGCGGCTACTGCCTGTCTATGGCCAAGCAGTTCATCAAGCAGAGTGAGAACCGCTACGTCAAGACAGACGTACAGTTCGAGGCAGTCAAGGAAGACTTGGACGTTGAGTACTTCATCGAGTGCAAGACCGTGCGTCGCTAAGAGCCAAACCTCCCGCGCCGTGTGCGTGGGAACGAATTATTAACTTTTAAATTTTAGGATTATGAATATTGAAGCTGAATTGTACGACTTTATTGTGGACAACAATATTGCGACAGAGGAGGAGGTTCGTCTTGTTACCAACATCAACGGATGGAACGAGGAAACCATGTTTGACATCATCTTCGCACGCACGGGACTAAGAAGTTACGAGCAGTGCATCGACGAGGGCTACACTGGCAGCAGCGACCTCGACGATTACTACGGACTCAACGAGGAGGACGAAGAAGAAGATGAGGACGAAGAAGACGAGGACTTCGAGGAAGACGAGGACTAAGCCAAACTCGGGCGCGCTCATTCGTGGGCGTGCCTTCTAATGTTTAACCCTTTAATATTTGAATTATGGATGAGATAAAGAATATCATCGTATGCGATGAGGACGAGACGATGCTCATTTACTGCAAGACTCTAACGGTCGAAGAAGTGCGTAAATGGTGCGAGGTTGTCAGACGAAAAACTATCGCGGACGTGTACGAGGTGAAACAGGAGGAGTTGCAATATTATTGCATTGACAGACGTGTGCGTGCCGACACTCCGAAGGAGGAGCAGTGTGTGCGCTTCCTTATTTCCAAGATGTAAGCCCAAATTATCCCCGCCCTACGGTGGGGATTTCAAGTTTAACCAAAAGTGAGAATTATGAGAAAGAGCATTTACGAGTTCCTGGCGGTGCTGGCGATAGCGGTGCTGCTGATGGGTTGTGGTATGTACGCACAGAGAGCCGAGGATGACAAGGCGCAATTAAAAGAGGACGTGCGGAGATTGCTGAACGACATCGACGACGGAGGCGACACGGACAAGTATCTGTGCGGTCCCGATTATGTCGAGAGATTGTGGAACTGGTCGCACAACCAGTGAGAGCCAAACTTGGCAGTACGATAATCCGTGCTGCCTACGAATATTAACCAATACAAATAGAATTATGAAAGCAAGACTTTATCACGACACAAGAAAGAAGTACTGCGACTATGCTGACGCATGGAGCATGTATTTCCCCTACCCCAAGCGGATGAGGGAGCAAAAGCAGACGTTCGGTGTCTTTCTCGGATGTAAGCCCACTGAGTACGGTATGATACACTGTACCTGGGAGTGTGACGAGAGCGGTATGCGCCCATACCTCGGCAAGAGGGTTGACGTAAGAACAACGCCGAAAGCGTTTCAAAAGTTATTCCGCAAGTACGAGAAGTTATGGAACGATGCCGTAACAAAGAACACGAAAAAGGCGTGGGAGAAATGGAACGAAGCCTAAAAGATAGCCTTCGGGCTATCACAACGAACCAAAAATACAAAAAATTATGAAAAAGGATTTTGAATTACTGAAAAGCGGTCCGTCCGTCATTGCGAACGGCATCCCAACAAAGGTTGAAAGTGATTACATCGTAAGACTTTACGACAACTACATGGACGACATCTACGATTACCTTGAAAGCAAGGGTATCGAGGTCGGAGCCAGCGAGGACGACGGCATGCCGTGGGATTATGACCCACGCTTCGACCACTTCATAACAGATGAGTGGGGAACGGAGTACATCGCCCTCAACCTCGGCCTTATGAGCGAGGACGAGATATGGTGGGACTACGACTATGCATACTTAGACACATCGAAGTTTCCCAGCTACATGCAATACGAGTCCGACAGAATTTGGTGCCTCAACGAGATAGACGTGCCTCATAGCATAGACGACTTGACGGAGGAGGACTGCAAGCAACTGAGGAACGAGGTCTGCATCGGGTCTATGTATCTCGCTGACTACAACAATTCATTCTTGTTGGATAGAAACGAGTTGTATGAGTACTGTGAATCTTACGATAGATATATCGAGGAGTGGGAACTGGAGGACACGCCAGAGAACTTTGCTTACTATCTTAAGAATGTAGCCTGAAATCGGAGGGCGTTTGCCCTCTTCTATTAACCAAATTCAAAGAATATGACATACGACGAGATTATCAATGCAGTTGAGAACGGTGCCAAGTTCACCATCAACTTCGAGAAGAGAACGTGCAGGGTTGACGGCAAGGTGGTGCTGTCCGAGAAGGACACACCGCTGCCCGGCCACTATTGCACGAGGGAACTTATCATGATGGCTATCGAGAGAAGATACGCCGAGTACAAGCACTCAGTTCCCTCCGAGCGTTCGGAGTCACATCGTCGCCATTACTTCAAGGCGTTGCCCGAGAAGGAGCTGAGCGACGAGGACATGATGTACGGAGAGAGAAGGGAGGTCGCACGGTGCAAGCTGGAGTTGTACATACTCTGGCAGTTGCTCCGTGGTCAGCTCTACTGGAGCGAGTCGTGGGGCACATGGTTCTGGCAGTCGGCGACTGACAAGGACTTGGTTATCCTGCGCACATGGATTGAGCCAAAACAGGGTGAGGCGTAGAGCCTCATCCACGATTTCAGCAAATGTATTATTAACCAATTTAATTTTCAGAATTATGAAACAGACAGTTACAATCACTGGTGAGAACATGAACGTGGTAGTTGAGAACACAGAGGCTACAGCAGCCAAGACTGCGACGGCGGCTCCCAAGAAGACCAAGGCGCAGAAGCGCATGGACGCATTGAGAGCGTTGGGCTACGACATGAGCAAGTACTTCACCCTCGGAGACGAGCAGGTCGTGGAGATCAAGGACGGCAAGGCCGTTCCCGTGAACTTCGTGCAGATTGCTCCCGACGAGGATGACGTGGTGGAGAAGAAGCTGGTTGAGGGCGGTTACGTCAACAACTGGTCGCTCTTCCGCCGTTGGGTGATGAGCCAGATGTTCCACATGTTGAGAGACATGGAGGAGCGTCGCTGGTCGTTCAACGAGACCTTGCAACATCGCGGCTACGAGTATCAGTGGCAGATGCTGGAGCGTGAGATTTACGCACAGATGAAGATGCAGAAGCACGGCGACACCGCCAACGCGAGCATGCGCAACCGCTGGTTCAACGGCGAGACGGCTTACGGCATGGCCACCGACTACATCGCCAAGTTGAGGAAGTACGTCGAGGACGAGCTCATCTACCGCAAGGACAAGGTGACCGGCCTACCCGACAAGTCACACTACAAGCACACTTGCAAGGGCAATCCTTATGTGCGCTTGCAGAACAAGGACATCTTCGTTTCCGACTTGATGCGCAAGGTGTACTATCCTCTCCAGGAGCTTGCGAACACGATGCTCAACGCGCCCTCGTATGAGGCGCTTTACAAGACCATCGTGAAGTTCAACAAGACACGCAAGCACCTGGTGTGGAACACCAAGCAGTCAACGGTGTTCATCAACGCCTACAAGGGCAGCGGTGCGTACTTCACCATGCGCAACCTCATCATGTTCCACAACGTGAGGTTCCGTATCGGTGGCAAGTATTCGTCGGAATACCAATCGCTCAACCACCTCGAAGGATTGGCGAAGGATTGTGCCATCCACGAGGAGGGATGGAGAATGCTGGGTGTCTTGAAGGAACTCATCAACGAGAGCGGCATCTCCGTCAAGGGCAAGATTGCCGAGTGGAAGAAGGACTAACAGTCCGAGAGGTCTGCCACCCCACGTCGTGCGGCGGTTCGGCTATCATTCACAGAAGCTCTGTGCAAGAAGGATCAACAACCGGCACGGTATGCCGGTCAGATCCTTCTGATTTAGCTTCTATGATCGGAAGGATAGAGCGAGGCTCCAAGCCGAAGGTTGCACGAAAGCCAAAAGCCCTCCCTTGTGGAGGGTACAATTATCAATCAATTAAATTAAATGAATATGGAAAAGAACATTGTGACAATTACAACAGACAAGGATGGTAAGGTAATCGACAAGACAGCCGACTACATCGGCGTGACAGCGTTTGCAAAGGAAATCGAGGACTTGTACCGCAAGTGCCTCGGCAACTTCGACGACAAGGAAGAGTTCGAGAACTACATCAACGAGCTTTACGACGACAAGGACTATATCCATACGCTCGCCGTGGAGTTCGCAGTGGATGCCAACGAGTGCATGAAGAGCTACCTCCACAAGGACAGTCACAGGATGAATGGCAACTTCGCCAACATCGCCCAGGACTACCCGAAGTACAGAACGGGAACTTACTGGGCGCACGAGTATGCAGGAGACGATTACTACGACCTCTTTCCCGACATGGTGAAGAGATTGGACGCAGCCGAGGACAGCGAGCGTGCCGACGATGACAGAGAATATCTGTCTTCCTGGTACTTCTATGCGTTCGGAACGTTCGCAATCGAGTACAACTTCTCCGAGGAGCTTAACAACTTGCATTACGACTTGGAAGAGGAGTATGAGGAACTTGCAGAAACAGCCTGAAAAATCTCCCCTCGCATGGGGAGAGCAAACATTAACCAATAAACACTTAGAATTATGAATGAAGACAAAATCCTACAGATGTTCTTCGAGCCCGAGCGTTGGCAGTACGCCATTAGCAAGGGCATAGACAAGGACATGAGCAAAGCTACGATGTATCAGCTCACCACACCGCAGGCACGCCTGGAGATGTATAGGAGAATCAAGGAGGGCAACTACAAGATTATGCCTCCCCACACGGCGAAGATACCGAAGGACAACGGAGATTTCCGTACCGTCTATGTGAACGAGCCGTGCGACAGAATACTACTATCAATAGCCAACGACCTGTTGTTTGAGCTGATGCCAGAGATGGTGCATCCGCGCTGCAAGTCATACCAGAAGGATATCGGCTGCGGTCGTGTGGTGCAGGAGGTCTCGCAGAAGATATGTTCCACGCGTGGAACAATCCTCGGTTGGAAGTCCGACCTCTCCAAGTACTTCGACAGCGTACCACTTGAATACATAGACGGTGCGTTCGACAAGGTTGAGGAGAAATGGGGCAAGTCCAGGCTGATAGATGTCATCCGTGACTACTACCACACCAACTTGTATTTCGACGAGGAAAACAACCTCTGCGAGAACTACCAATCCCTCAAGCAGGGGTGTTCCGTCGCTGCGTGGCTCGCCGATGCGGTTCTCTACCATATAGACGAGGAGTTGTCAAGTCTGAACGGCTACTATGTACGCTACTCGGATGACACGCTCTTCGTCGGTGAGGACTTCGCAAAGGCGATGACCATCATGGAGCGGGAACTGGGCAAGATGCAGATGAAGCTCAACCCCAAGAAGGTTGAGTATCTCGACGCACAGCACTGGTTCAAGTTCCTCGGCTACTCCATCAAGGGGCACGACATCTCGTTGTCATCCTCTCGCATCAAGACCTTCCAGAAGGAAATCGAGAAGAGGACGATAAGGAACCGTGACACCACGATGACGAGAGCCGTCAACGCAGTGAACAGATACCTCTACAAGGGATATGGGGATTTCAGTTGGGCGACACAAGTCCTGCCTGTCATCAACGTAAAGGAGGACATCGACACGCTTAACACGTTCGTCATGGACTGCATCCGTGCGGTCAAGACGAACAAGCGCAAGGTTGGTGGACTCGGATACGTCAAGACCCAGACCGTCGGTTGCATAGACCGTGGCCGTGGCAGGAACGTGAAGGCCAACAGAAGCAAGACGGAGGCTGAAATCAAGGGTTATCTTTCCATCGGTTGTGCGCAGAAGGCGATGAGAACTCGCAAGGCTGTTTACAACACGTTGGTAGCCAACCTTTGATTGTTTCACCGAGCGCAAGGACGTGGGAGAAGGGCGGACTATTCATATTACCTGCCTCAATGATGCCTTCTATCTTGAGAGAAGGGCCCTAACCTGACAGTTTAGGGACCTTCCCCAAGATGCAAGGCACACAAAGTCAGGCAATATCACTACACTAAAGCGATGCGCCAGTCCGCATGACTCCCACAGGTGGCGCACACCACCAAGGATTGACGAACGGCTGCAATTCATGCCACAGGTTCTCGAACCAGATGGAGAACGCCGAGATTGCACGAAACTTCGCTCATCTCAGGCGTCTCCATCTGGCGACACCTGTCGCTAATCACAGATTTACACCGATGTGCCAAGCCGTCGGTCAATCCAACTATGTTGATTGCCAAACAAGGGTACGCAAGGAGGCTATGTTTAAGCTACCAGTTCTTGAATAACGCGGGCGCACCGCCTGTCGGTCCGTTTGCCCGCGTACATAACTGGTATCTATCAGCAGCGTAGAGCCGAGGCAACGGAGCCTCTGAGCGTATCCACGAATAACCAAGGGCATTGCAGCCCGCATGGTCAAGAATGGAAAATTCATCGAGCCTATAAACGAACGTTATACGACGCTGGGTATCCACAGCGTCGTATCCCTAATTTACAGGCTCAATCAAACGTTTACAGAAATGCAACAATCCATTGAGACCACGCTAAGCCTATTGCGAGCCGAAAAGGTGCGCAGGGAGGATGGATTTAGATACAACGGTACGCATCGCCCTGACTGTCCAGGTTGTTACCTGGATACTCAGGTGTCGTTTGACCGTGTATATCGAACAAGTAAAGAAACGCAACGCATCCTCGGAGCGCACCTACTATGTCTAACCAATTAAAATTAAAGTAACGGAATTATGGTAAAGAAAATGATTACGGCGGCTCAGATTCTCGCCGAGAAGAAGTTTGTGGTAAACAAGTTCGACCAACAGGGCTTCAACGCCAAGGTGGCGGAGTTCTTCCAGACCCACGAGGTCAAGGACACGTTGCTCCTCGTTCCAAAGAGGTTCGTGGAGATGGATGTGTTGGGAGACACCGACATGATGGACGAGGCTCAGTTGACTGAGTACGAGCGAAAGCAGGAGGAGCTGGAGGAGCAGAAGAAGGCGGGCTGGATAGACATGACAGACCTCGCAATCTGGGAGAGGAAGGTGGACGACCCATACGACCCCTTCACCTTCACCGACTACATCATCGCAAACAACAAGGGGTTGATTCGCCCCATGGTTTACATCGACGAGTCGTTCATCAAGAACGCAGCCTACATGCTGTCCGTGATGGCTGGCTTCGTCTGTAAGAAGCAGCGTGGCGGCAAGTTCGTCGTGTCGCTCATCTAAGAGCCAAACAAAGGTGTGGAACAAATTGTTTCACGCTTCTAAGTTCAACCAATTAAAACATCAGAATTATGACAAAGCAAGAGACAACGGCATTGTTGGAGGCGGTGAAGAACGCCCCGATAGTAGATGGCAAGATTACAGTCACCGTGTGCGGCGCAACGTTCACGTTCGGCAACGAGTGGAACAACCGAATCACGGAGGATAGCAGGGAGAAACTGCTTGACTTCATCGGCAGGGCTTGCCGTGCGAGACTGACGAGGAGCATACCAAGGAGCGAGCTTGACAGACCCGCCATCCAATCGCAGAAGCTCATGCTGTGGTGGAAGGACAACATCGGCAAGACGAAGGAAGTCATGAAGGCCGCCAAGCTATCGGAAGCATACTACGAGAAGTGGGGTTCTATCAAGTGGTCTTCTCCTGAATATCGCAAGACAGAGAAGGAACGCAACAAGGACTACGACAAGGTGGAGAAAGCGTGCAAGAAGATTGATGTAGCTCCGTGCGACATCGAGAAGCTGGCATATCTGCGAGGCACCGTACCACGGTCGTGGGAGAAAGCCTAAAGGCATGGGGAGTCATCTCCCTATGTGCTAATGTTTAACCAATTAAATTATAAGAATATGAGCTACTTATTAGAGACAAGAGAAATCGGTGATTACAGAATTAGTGTGTACCAGGACGAGGACGCAGGGTGTCCTGTTTCCGAATGGGACATGGCAGGCTTGTTCATCTGGGATGACGGAGGCTGCGGATGGAGCGGACATCGCATCAGCCAGAGCAGTAACTGGGAGGAGTTGTTCGGCAAGTTTGATGACGGCAACCACACCATGTGCGAGGCTTTGAGAGAACTTGTGTACAAGTACGTTTCACAGGAGAAGGTTATCGACTATATCAAGAGCGACAACTGCAAGGACTACCGTATGCGTTACGACAGAATCGCACATATGTGGTATGTAGATATATTGTCCCACGGAAGATGGTGCGGATATTTCGAGTACACTCCAAGCGACTTGAAGAACGAGGATTGCAGGGATAGTCTTTGCGAAATCCTTGAATACGATGACTTGATCTACCTTCTGCACGACTGCAAGTACATCGCCTTCTACGAGTGGTCTTCGTATGGTTACTGTCAAGGTGACTATGCGAGAGGCATCGCCTGGAGTGACGAGGAACGTTACCGCAAGATGTGCTGCACAGACACGACCGACTGGCGAAACCGAGCCTTAAAGTTATTTGAGGGCGAGGCAGAGGACATCGGACACTGGCTGTGGGGCGACGTGAAGGGCTATGTGTTGGAGAAGAAGGTTCCATACAAGAAGGTCTTTACGGAAATCGGACGCGAGTCTGAGGATGCCTACGACTGGGAGGAGATTGACTCCTGCTGGGGAGAGTACATGGAGACCGACGAGCTGATCGAGGAAGTCATCAAGGAGAACGGACTTGACAAGAAGGACGCAGCCTAAAGAGAGGGAGCTTGCATGCTCCCTTACTACAAACCAATAAATATTAGAATTATGAATGAATTTTTGAATTTAGCAGAGGATTTAGGTTGGAGTTACAACATTAGCGATGCTCCAAACGACGGTGACGTATGTGTTGGGTTGGAGAAGGAATCTCCCGCAGGACAGGACTTTATCGCAACCATCTGGTTCGAGAACGGCAACGAGTACGACTTCATCGATCGCCTCCGTGAGTACTGGGAAGACTTCGACCCGGACGAGGAGGCAGCCGGATGGATTGGCGAGGACGGGCACGGCAAGAACGGTGCGCCCTACAGCGTGAGGGAAATCCTTGATGACATGGAAGACTGCAAGGGTATGCTCAGGGAGTTGTTCTGCGCCTTCCACAACAGGGCTTTCCCCGACAATAAGGTTGGCGACTACGACCGTGGTCTTACGCTCGACGACAAGGAGTACCACATGACGGACAACGAGCAAAGGGCGGTGTACAACATACTTACCTCCATCGACAACATCAGCACGTTCGCATCGAGCCTTGAGAACTCAGCCAGTTGCGATTATCTCCAGATGGAGATTTGCGAGATGGCAGACCGTTTCAAGGAGCGCATCCGTAACAGACTCGAACAAAGTTTCCTCAATCGTTAGCCAAACCAAACCGTTACAACATGTAGCGGTTTCTATAAACCAAAACAGATAAGATTATGAATGAAGAAGTAAGATTGGAACCGGGCTACTACGAGTGGCACTTGGTTGACGAGAACGACAAGATTCTCCTCAACATCACGGACACGGACATCGAGCATTGCAGCACCAAGAAAGAGTTGTTGGAAGCTATCGACAATGTTTGGGATGAGGCGTACGATGCAATCGGGCACGGACGTGAGTACAACGGCATCAAGCAAGACTACCTCGACGATGACTGGAAGTTCGTTGTCGCCAAGAGATTGTTCGAGCATTACGACTATGACACGGCGTTTCTCGAAAGAGTAGAGAGATTCCGCGACAGCACATCGCTTGGCTACGAATTGCGGAAATTGAACATCCTTGACTGGTATATCCTCTTGGAGGAGGCCCTGGAGAGTTAATGTTTAGTTAAAATCGGCAAAGATGTAGGTTTATACGATAAACTTTACTATCTTTGCCACTATTAACCAATAAGTAACAGGATTATGAACGAAGAAATTACACTCAAAACAAGGGATTGGGAGAAGCTGTTGACCTACACCCAGAAGCAGAAGTACAGGGCTGCGATAACCCAGGGATGGTTCGCCGACTACCACGGAACGGAGTGGCGGCACGAGACGTTCTACGGAGCGTACATCTGGAAGCACCCGAAGTACCTCAACGTCGTGCGCATGTTCGAGAAGCTGCTCGGCCACAAGCCGACGTGGGAGGACGTGACGGACGACAACCTGAGAGACCTCTTCGAGGAATTGAAGACGAAGTACGCACCCAACTCCGTGCGCACCCTCTGCGCCACCATCAAGGCGGTAATCCGCGAGAACGACGCGTCCAAGGAGATTCCAAGCGCGACGTTCGGCAAGATACTCCGCTCGAAGTCCGTGCCCGTGCAGGCGGTTTACCTTACGGACGAGGAAATCAAGCGAGTGATGGAATACCACCCGAGGGGAGCAAACAAGCGTTACGTCCAGCGTATGTTCGTCATAGAGTGCCTCACTGGCGCACGAATGAGCGACTGCGAGAAGATGAGTACGCAGAACATCGACGACAGCGGGCGCATGCTCGTGTATGTGGCGCAGAAGACCAAGAGCGAGGTGAGGGTGCCGGTGCATCGCTACCTCAGACCGTGGCTCGTATGCGGAACTGCCGACGAGCCAGTGGGAGGACTGCCCGACAGCACGTTCAACCGCAACCTACAGGAAATCTGCAAGTCGTGCGGCATAGACGATCCTGTCAAGGTGTTCCAGAAGGGCAAGGAGAGGCACGGCAGGAAGTGGCAGTTCGTCACATCGCACACCGGCAGACGCTCCTTCGCCACGAACCTCTCGAAGAAGGGCGTGTCCATCGACCAAATCTCCCTGCTCATGGGTCACATGAACGGCAACGTCCCGAACATCCAGATGACGCAGCGTTACATCGTCGGCAAGATGACCATCAACTCCGAGGTGATGAGAATCTTCGGAGCCTACGACTACAGCAACGATTCTGCCGACGAAGAACTTGAAAGCGAATGAAAGCCAAAATGGGAAGGCAGGTTAAAGCCTGCCTTCTCCATTATTCACCAATTAAATTCAAGAATATGAAAAAGGAAGACTATTTTGAGTACAAACACCAACTGATGAATATGTCGGAAGGTGAGCTTGTCAAGGAGTGTCTGACACTCCGTAAACGTCTTGACAAACTCTCCGACATCTGCGATACAGAAGATGTGTATGAAGCCCTGTGCGAGCAACAACGTGCGGAGTTTAAGATGAAGAAACTGCGCCGTTACTGCTATGTGGCTGGCGAGTGGATGAGAGGAGAACTAAAGAAGAGAAAGCGCAAGTACCGCCAGTACGCGAATCTGGAGGAACTTACAAACCTCTTAAAGAAGAGTGACGAGGAGGATTTCTACAACCCCTTCGCTTTGCTCGGAGGAAAATAATTAACTAATTTAAAGAATAGAATTATGACAGAAGCACAAGAAAAAGCAGAAGAAGCCCTCATTAAGAAGTATGAGGCAAAGAAATGGGATGCCTACAAGAAGGTACTGACGGGGGAGTTCGCAACCTACGACGATCTTGTGGTCGAACTTATGAACTTCGATGAAATGTTCAAGGATGAATTGCGTGCGATGGAAGGTTTTGAAGACTACGATTCCTGGTTCACGCTCTCTCCTGACATAAAGTCGGCGATGGACTATGAGAAACTTGGAGTTCCTCTTGCGGAGTATGTATGGAACAGGCTGAATAATCACAATTTGATAATGTCGGTTCCATTCGACGACCTTCTTAGCCGCAGAGTGTTCACCAACCAGGACGGAGAAGTTTGCGACGAGAACGGCGTTCCGTTGGGTTGCGACCTTGAGCATCGCGTCTTCGAGGTAATCCACTGCAACCAAGACCCCGATTAGCCAAAACGAAATCCAGCCATCAGCCTCATCGGTTGGTGGCTGTTTTTTGCCAAAAATACCAGGAAAAGCACAAGTCATTCGTTAAAGAGATTTAATGTTTGATTAAAAATCTTCTTTCTTTCTTTAACGATTTTTATTTATTCACACAAAATTAATCAACCACATAACCACACCACTCAACACGTTTGAACCCTTTGTAATTTTTCCTTACTTAAATATACCAAGAAACCGCACGTTTCCGCAGATTTGGAGGTCTTTCGGGTTTTATGTACCTTTGTCGCGTGTAACAAAGGAATGGGACCCAGAGTAGGCACATAGGAAAGGATATTTACTTCGCCGAAAGGTGATAACTATCATATTTGAAAGTTCGAGAGCATGCGTCCCATCTTAGGTGCTCTCGGGCTTTTATTCTTTAAACAAGAATGGGACGATGAACAAAAACCTACGATACAGGCTGGCACTTGAGATGTTCGGGAGCAACAAACTCCTGAAAGCGATAGCCATGTCACTACTCGTAAGGCATCGTACCAACACAAACATCGTCAAGGATTTTACCATCAACAAGCTCGCACAAATCACAGGTATGCACGCAACGACCATCAAGAAGAGGCTGCATACATTGAAGGAGTACGGGCTTGTGTCGTATTGTGGGAAGAATCTTGTGTTCCGAACTCTTGTGTCAAGGCACAAGAAGAGGAACATCAGACTGGCAAAAATCGCATACGGAAAGGTTAAGGACATCGAGAGGTCTTTGCAGGCCATTCTCGTGGCCGTCATACAACTGCGCAAGGAGTTCGCCAAGCGTACCATTCGGAATGCTCACCACGGCTTTGTCGCAAAGGACATCAAAGCCGCACAGAAGACTGCACGGAGGTACAAGTGGGGGAACGAATACGCAGAGCATGGACTTGGCTACGAGAAGATAGCGAAAACTCTCAGTGTATGCAAGGCAACGGCGACAAAAATTGTGAACTATGCCATTGGTAGGTCTATTTTGAAGAAACAGACCCACTATGAGTACACATTTATGCCTGGTGTAAACTATAGATTCGTAGATGGATTCACATTCACTACAAAGAACTATGGATTTATTGTAAGAGCAAACACCTACGAAGTGGCTCCTTGCCTTTGTACTTTCCGTGGTGGTCTTATTAGAGGATAAAAAATGAAGATTAAAAATATTGATTTATGAGAATAACCTACGACATTCAAGATGGATTCCCCTGCAAGGAGGTGGACTTCCGTTTCAGCTTCCATATTTTGCCGAAATTTGCCGTCGGGAGCTTCAACGACGTGGTTCTCGCCATCGACCTCGCCTGGCTTTTCTGGCGTTTCGTGGTGTCATTCAGGAGGGATGCGCATGAGGGTTGACGTTGACTGCTGCTACGAGGGACCACGGCGCAACAACTGGTCGTGGAGCTTCTATCCGATACCACACCTTGCGTTCGGCTACGGAGAGGGTTACAATGAAGACCAGATGCAGCTCTTTATCGACGTTGCGCTTGCGTTCTGGTCGGTGTGTTTAAAACTTACATATACAAAGAAAGATGACAAAGGAAGAATTGATTGACAAGCGAGAGGACTTGATGGGCAGCTTCAAGAGCAAGTACAAGATCCTCGGCATGATTTACGCCGACGAGCGTTGCCCCGCCAAGGTCGGCGACATCATCCGTGGCGCGGGCGTATGGGTCAAGGTGGAGAAGATATGCTACGAGGGCACAGACCCGCTGTTCGGCGAAAAGGAGACGCCTTACTGCGTGTTCTACGGCCCGGTGGTCACCAAGCAGGGCGTTCCGTGCAAGAGCGGTGCCAAGAAAACCATCTATCCCTGGGCGTTGAGGGAGGTGAACGGAAAGAAAGTGAAGTATGAGGAATATAAATAGATAAATATCGAACAAATGGAAAAGAACCAGACATTGAAACAGAGGTTGCAAGAGCTTAGTGAGCAGCCCACGCCGTTCTTCAAGTCGCTCACACCCTTCGCCGCAGGCTACACCCAGGGCTTCGACTGCGAGAAGAAACGGCTCGTAGGCTCGCTTATGAGCAACTCCGAGGTGACGAAGGACTATCTCGGCAAACCGATAGTCGTGCCAGTGGAGAGTGATTCGCTGTATATGCACGCCTTCATCGACGGCGTGATGGACTACCGAAAGAAAATTGAGAACATCATCAACACAAAAGGGGAGGCGTGAAACCTCCTCTTTTTTTATTCGCTTTTCTGTTCCTCTAAGTCCGAGTTGACGTAATCAATGATTTGCCTCACCGCATCGTTTATTCTCTTTATGTCGTAGCTGATGTAGTGCGAGGTCACGTCAGCCCAGGAGTGCCCGAGGCACAAGGCTATGGTCTCCCTCGGTATCTCCAGCTCAGCTCCTATGCTTGCGAACGTGTACCTCGCCGAGTAAACCGTAACGTCGGGGAGGATGGGTTTCCCCATCTTCCTTCTCTTCCTGCCCGCAGCGTCCGGGTATATCCCCATCGGACCCAGAACTTTTAGATGTTTGCCCCATTTGCTGACAAACTTCACATAGTCATGCTCGTAGTCCATTACGTTCAGTAGATACTTCTCTCCTGGGTATCTGTCAAATATCGCCTGCGCCTCCTTTGGTAGCGGTATGTCGTACAGCTTATGCGTCTTGCGCCTTGTATAGACGATCCTGCCGTTCCTCACGTTATCCTTGGTCAGATGCAGTAAGTCAACCGGGTTGATTCCGCACAGATAGAAGGATAGCAAGAACAAATCCCTATATATGCGCCTGTAAGGCTCCACGTTGCAATCCCTAAGTTCCCTTAGCTGTTCCACCGATATGTTCTTTATCGGCACCTTTTCGGATTTTATTCTGAACTTTCTGAAAGGGTACTTCTCCGTCACCTCGTCCGCTATCGCCTGGTTGAACACAGCCTTGATGTTGCGAAGGTGTATAGCCCTTCCGTTTATAGCTATGTTGCCATCCTTGTAGAGGAATTTATCAAACCTATCCAACCAGTCCGCATCAATCGTATTGAATGTTGCGTTCGGGTCGAATCTCTCGACCTTGGCGGCGGTAAGGTTGTAGAACCTCGCCGTGCTTTCCGAGCTTTTCTTGGCGAAGTCAGTAAGATAGGCGGTTATCGGTCTTGCTTTCTTCTCAGACCCTCCAAGTATCACCCTAACCTCTTCCTTCACTTTGTTGAGTGAGGCGTGTTCGTTGGTGATGAGGTATTCGTCCACTTTGATGAGCTTCTTGCCGAGCGCAAGCGTCTTCACCTTATAGTTCGGCTCCGTGTCTGGAAACTCCCTGCCAGTGAACTTTGCTGATGATGTCAGACCTGTGGCGATTTTGAACCGACCGCCTCCATCCTCGAAAATCAACAAGACCGGGCACTGACCGTCCTGTCTCTTCTTCGTTGTGTCAACATAAACCCTGTACTTCATAATTCTTCCTTTCCTTATTTTGTTATGTTCTCGTTTCCTCTTTGCCCACTATGGGCAGCGTCCACCAAACGTTTGCTACCGTACCCTATTTTTGTGTCGTTGTTTTTGTGGGGTACGATTTGGGGTACGGATATACCCCTCAATACCCCCTAAAACCCACT
>CAVCDC010000051.1:0-18532 GCA_963600865.1 Firmicutes bacterium CAG:103 | reverse complement strand
AAAAGTGGGTGGTGATGGATTCGAACCACCGAAGGTATAACCAGCAGATTTACAGTCTGCCCCATTTGGCCACTCTGGTAACCACCCTAACTTTTTTGAGCCTCTTGTCGGATTCGAACCAACGACCCCGAGATTACAAATCACGTGCTCTGGCCAACTGAGCTAAAGAGGCAAATCCTTGCAACCGCCTTGCGGCGATAAAAGGGTATTGTCGTAAAACGGCTGCAAAGGTACTAACTTTTTTTGAATCTCCAAAACTTTTGGCTATTTTTTTTTAGTGATTCCTTATTTTTTCTTTGAATTTGGTCAATTGCACCTTCATAGCATCCACAGTCTGATCAACACTTTCCTCGAAAGTATCGCAAACTTTCTCTACGAAGAGCGTAGAACCTGGCACTGCAACGGAGAGCTGAACCTCCTTATTTAGCACAGTGGCCGGCTTGACGACCTTTAATTGCACCTCTACTTTCTGTATATCTTCATAAGTTTTTTCCAACTTGGCGACTTTCTTCTCGATAAACGCCTGCAATTTCTCGGTAGCATCGAAATGAATCGACTGAATCTTAATTTCCATAGTTACCTCCGCTTTTAAAGGTTATGCCCTTGGGTGGGCTTTCTTATAAACACTCTTCAACTGCTCGAAAGTTGTATGTGTGTAGATCTCGGTTGTTGTCAACCTCGAATGGCCAAGCAGTTGTTTTAAACTTTCAATATCTGCGCCATGGTTAAGCATTGCCGTAGCAAAGGTGTGCCTCAGCACATGCGGGCTTTTCTTCTTGAGGGAGCAGAATAGCGATAGATTTTCACCTACTATAGAGCGCACTTTCGACGAAGAAATTCTATTTCCGCGACGTGTAATTAGGAAGGAATGATCCTTTCTTCCGACTTCCCTATCCCTTACTGTCTGATATTGGACTATTGCACGCTTCAGTTCATCTCCAAAGGGTACGATACGTTGTTTGTTCCCTTTTCCCGTCACTTTCAGTTTGCAGTCATCCACATCAACGTCCTCATCACTCAAACCTATCAATTCAGACTTACGGACACCTGTTTCATAAAGCATCATAAGTATCAAGCGATCTCTGACTCCATCGAAGTCTTTTGACCAAAAGTCCGCATCGAGGAGCCTATCCATCTCCGTCTCTTTCAAGAACTGAGGCAGCAACTTATCTCGCTTTGGACCTTGAATCCCGCAAACAGGATTTTTTGTGACCCAACCTCTGGAGAGAGCGAACTTATAAAAGCCCTTGAGCGCACTCAAGCGGCGAGCCACGGTAGCGGGTCTGTTACCTTTGTCTACCATATACTCCATCCAGCTGCGTACGATGTCTGTATCGACACTTTCCCACGACAGACCAACATCCAAATTCCGGAAATAGCTTTCAAAACTTTCCAAGTCTTCCGCATAGTTTCCTACTGTGCGATTCGACCTATTCAGTTCACAAGCCAAATATTCCAGATATTTTTCAATGGTCATTGCACGTATATTCCAGTTTTTGGCTACGAAAGTACGAAAATTAATTCAACCTACCAAATTTTCCGTTCTATTTTTGGGGAAAATTAATCTTCGTTAGCACGCAACTGCTGTACGTAGATGGCGTGTTCCATTTTGAGACGCTTCAAGACAGAAGGTTTGTCATACTGCTGACGGGCACGCAACTCCTTTACGACACCTGTCTTCTCAAACTTTCTCTTAAACTTCTTGAGAGCTCTCTCGATGTTCTCACCGTCTTTAACTGGTACAATAATCATTTTTTGCTTTTAAATTTATTATGTTAAACTTATGTTGTTTTCATACAAATAGGCATACTGCCACAATTTGCGGCTGCAAAATTACATCATATTTATCAAACAACCAAGGTTTTGTCCGTTTTTTTGCTCCAAGGGGTTCATTTTATTGGCATTGTGGCATTTTTGAGCCATTTTTTTTCCTCATCATCAAGGAATGGCGAAAGTTTTTCATACACTGTGAGATGGTAGTTGTCCAACCACTCTATCTCTTCCTCAGAAAGCATGTCCACGTCAACTGGAGCCAAATCGATAGGACACAAAGTCAGCGACTCCATCTGTAGGAATTTTCCAAAGGAAGTGGTCATGTAATCCTTTATCAAGAGCGTATTCTCTATTCTGACCCCAAACTTACCAGCAAGATACAGTCCTGGCTCATCGGTCACAGTCATTCCCGCGCGAAGAGGTGCTGGTTTCCATTCCATCCTTATCTGGTGAGGTCCTTCATGAACATTGAGATAAGCCCCCACACCATGACCTGTACCATGCAGGAAGTTATAGCCTTCGCGCCACATACATTCCCTGCTCAGTGCGTCTATCTGTGTACCTGTAGCGCCATCAGGAAACTTGGCAAGTTCAAGTTGGATATGCCCCTTCAGTACGAGTGTATACACTTTTTTCATCTCCTGCGTCACTGGCCCTAACGCAATGGTACGCGTGATGTCCGTTGTACCGTCTTGATACTGTGCACCGGAGTCAATGAGTATGAGTCCTTCTGGTTTGAGAGAAGCATCCGTTTTAGGAGTAGCTTCATAATGTACTATAGCTCCATGATCCGCATATCCTGCGATTGTGTCGAATGAGATGTCACGGAAGCGTTCCTGTTCACGCCTTAGGGAAGTCAACTTCCTGTCGATAGACATTTCCGTCTGTCCCCCAGTCACTACAGCAGGCTTCAACCACTTCAAAAACTTCACCATCGCCACACCATCACGAAGCATTGCCTGTCGGAATCCTGCGATTTCAGCCTCGTTCTTCACCGCCTTCATAGCAGGAACAGGAGATTGTCCAGAGACAATCTCACGACATCCTACCGCCTTCCATAGACAATAGCTTGTCTCGTTTTTATCCAAGAGGATATTGTACTCAGAATAGTTGCGTAAAGCATCCTCCACCTTATTATATATAAATACATTGACATTCAATGTGCGAAGATATTCCTTCACCTCACCATTGAGTTTGACGGGATCAATGAAAAGAGAAACCTTTTCTGTCTGAACAAGAAGGTATGCGACAAAGACGGGATTACAGTGCACATCTGTTCCTCGGAGATTGAGAATCCATGCAATGTCATCCAATGCTGAAATCAACATCCCGTCAGCATGCTGTTGGCGGAGTGCCTTTCTAACACGTTCTATCTTAGATGTTGCCTCCTCTCCTGCGTAGCAAAAAGGTTGAATCTCTACAGGATTTTGCGGGATAGTGGGTCGGTCAGCCCACACAATCTCAAGCGGATCAAAATTATAGCGAACAGTGATTCCGCCCAACTTACGTAGGTCAGCCGCCAATCCGCAAACCTCAGCATAAGAATTGACCATACCGTCAACTCCCACTTCTGGAGAAGTCACGTCACTAAGTTCTTGGGACAGCCACTCAGCAATGGTTGGAGTACCAGCCACTTTCAACTTCATCAACTGATATTCCGTACCAGCCAACTGCTGTTCGGCAGCAAGGAAATAACGCGAATCCGTCCAAAGGGCAGCAGAGTTCAATGTAACAACAGCTGTACCAGCAGAACCGTCAAAACCGGAAATCCATTCACGTCCCTTCCAATGAGCAGCCACATACTCACTCTGATGCGCATCTGTGCTCGGAAACACAAAGGCAGACAAGTGTTCACGCCTCATAACGTCCCTCAGACGTTCAAGTCTCGTCTCAATATCATTCATCATATCCAACGTTTTGTCAATTAGAGATTACAAAGATAAGCATTTTAAGAAATAATCACAAATTTAAGCGCAAAATAATGCACGTATTACGCATCTTTTTTATAATTTTGCGGTCGAAAAACAAGACATGCCGTGAATTTGAAATTCAGGGCTTGCCACTGTAGAAAAGTAAACATCAACTTAAAAAAAATATTTTGTAGTTATGGAATTTTTAACAAATGACAAACTTTTGATCGTCGGAGCCGGCGGTATGATTGGTTCAAACATGGTACAGAGCGCACTGATGCTCGGCCTTACCCCTAACATTTGCCTCTACGACATCTACGAGCCAGGTGTTCACGGCGTATTCGATGAGATTCAACAGTGTGCATTCCCAGGCGTTAACGTGACATACACAGTTAACCCCGAGGAGGCATTCACTGGTGCTAAATATATCATCTCTTCAGGTGGCGCTCCCCGTAAGGAGGGTATGACCCGCGAGGATCTCTTGAAGGGCAACTGCAAGATTGCCGCAGAGTTTGGCGATAACATCAAGAAATACTGTCCCGAGGTTGAGCACGTAGTGGTTATCTTCAACCCAGCTGACGTGACAGCCCTCACAGCATTAATTCACTCTGGCTTGAAGCCAAACCAGTTGACTTCTCTCGCTGCCCTCGACTCTACTCGTTTGCAGCAGGCATTGGCTTTGGAGTTCGGCGTACAACAGGACAAGGTAACAGGTGCCCACACATACGGTGGTCATGGCGAGCAGATGGCAGTATTCGCCTCACAGGTGAAGGTAGACGGCAAGCCTTTGTCAGAGATGGGTCTCTCTGCTGAGCGTTGGGAGGAGATCAAGCACCACACCGTACAGGGTGGTTCCAACATCATCAAGCTCCGCGGCCGCTCTTCATTCCAGAGCCCTGCCTACAACGCCGTGAAGATGATCGAGGCTGCCATGGGCGGCGAGAAGTTCACATTGCCAGCTGGCTGCTTCGTGAAGTGCGACAAGTGTGGCTTCAAGAACGTGATGATGGCCATGCCTACCACTATCGACAAGACTGGCGTTCACTTCACAGAGCCTCAGGGCACCGAGGAGGAGATGGCAAGCTTGAAGCAGTCTTATGAGCACCTCTGCAAGATGCGCGACGAGATCGTAGAGCTCGGCATCGTTCCTGCCGTAGAGGAGTGGACTAAGATGAACCCTAACTTGTAATCCGTTGGGATTTCAAGTCCCCGAATACGGGCTGGATCGTGAGAACACCTGAGTTCTTTCGGTCCAGCCTTTTTCGTTTATAACCATTGAGATGCCACTTTTATTTAGCAGAAAGTTCATATAGGCGACAAGAACATTTCACATAGGATTCACGATACATCCATGATAAGACTATAAACATCTAAATGCAATAAAACACTATACAAGTATGGAAAACGAAGTATTGAAAGCTATAAAGAAGAGAAGAAGCATTCGTCGGTACAAGGCAGACCAGATCACCGACGAGGAGTTGAAAACCGTGTTGGAGGCTGGCACATGGGCTGCTACAGGCCATGGTTCACAGGAGCCTTACATCATTGCCGTGCAGAATCCAGAGACTTGTTCAAGGCTGCGCAAGATGAACGCCGAGGCGATGGGCGTGGAGAGCGACCCCTACTATGGTGCGCCTACCATCGTCATCGTATTGGCACGCGAGGATGACCCTAACAACGTGAAGGATGGGAGTCTTATCCTTGGCAACATGATGCTTGCCGCCCACTCTATCGGTCTCTCCTCCTGCTGGATCAACCGCGAAGACATCATGTTTGCCACCGAAGAGGGCAAGCAACTGATGAAGGAATGGAATCTTCCCGAGGGTTTGATGGGCGTGGGTGCCTTGTCTTTGGGCTATGCGTCAGCACATCCTCACACCGTAAAGCCCCGCAAAGAGGATTATTATCGCATCATCAAGTAATCATATATAAATAAAAGGATAGCCTCAACAAATAAGCTATCCTTTTATTTTCTTTCAACCGTCTTGGTTTTCTATAAAAAGCACAAGTTTTTACAGGTTCACCTTGGAAAGCACCTTATCGGTTGCCCCCGAAAGACTTTCCACGAAAGCCCCAGCCTTGTCGCCCGATGACTTCAAGAACAAATCATCGCTCATCAATTTGCTCATGAGGACATCAAACTCCTCGTAGTTGGTTATCTCAAAACCGCCACCCGACATCAACAAGCCCTGCGCCTCTTGGAACCTCTTGTTGTTGGGACCGAAGATGACAGGCATATTCCATACAGCAGCCTCCAACGTATTGTGAATGCCGACACCAAAGCCACCACCGATGTAAGCAACATCACCATAGCGATACATACTGCTCAGTAAACCGAAGCAGTCGATGACAAGCACATCAGCCTCTGCTGCCCCATCAGAAGATGTCTGAGTATAGCGTACCACCTTCTTGTCCTTCAGCAACGAGAGAATCGACTTCAAGTGATCTTCGCCTATGACATGGGGAGCTATCAGTAAACGCCAGTCTTTGTGCGCATTGAAGAATCGGATAAAAATTTCCTCATCAGGGGGCCACGAACTACCTGCCACGAAGACCTTGTATCCACCCTTTTCCAATGTCTCAGAATCAGAAGGAGTCTCATCACCCTCTTGGGTAGAAGCCTTGCCTGTGCGAAACGCCTCACAGATAGGCAAATCCTTGGCGGCTTCCTTGATATGCAGCACACGGTCGAAACGAGTATCTCCCACCACATCGACATTCGTGATACCTATCGTCTTGAGCAGCTGCTTGCTCTCTTCATTTTGGACAAACAGACGGGTGAAGCACTTCAGTACACCGGCATAGCTTCTGCCATACCACTTGAAGAAAATCTGATCCTTGCGGAAGATGCTACTAACACTATAGACGGGAATACCGCGATACTTAAGAATATGGAGGAAATTGTACCAGAACTCATACTTGATAAAGAAAGCCATGACAGGACGTACCAAGCGAAGAAAGCGTATGGCATTAAGGCGCGTGTCAACAGGCATATAGCAGATGATATCTGCGCCCTTGTAGTCTTTGCGCACTTCATATCCCGAAGGAGAATAGAACGTGAGCAGTATCTTGTAGTCGGGGTGCTCGCGCCGGATACGTTCCATCAAGGGTCTGCCCTGTTCAAACTCGCCGAGAGACGCAGCATGAAACCACACATACTTTGCGCTGGGATCAACCTTCTTTTTTAAAAGACTGAACACCTCATGCTCTCCGCACCACATCTTGCGCACCTTCTTGCTGAACAAGGCGGCTATGGAAATGCCCCAAAGTACAAAATAGATTACGATATTATATATCATTTCTTTCGGAGTTAAGGAGTTAAGGAGTTGAAAGGAGTCAAGACAACACCCTTCAACTCCTTAACTCCTACCATAATCAACCTAATACCTCTATCGCCTTGCGCATACGCTTCAAGGTCTCTTCCTTGCCAAGGAAGGCTGAGATGTCGAACATACCAGGTCCCTTGCCCTCTCCTACGAGGGTGAGACGGAAGGCGTTCATCACGTCTCCGAGCTTATAGCCCTTATCCTCTACCCACTTCATAACGATAGGTTCCTGTCCTTCTATGGAGAAGTCATCGATGCCTTCCAGCACCTTGGCAAGCTCTGTCATCTGCTGGGCAGAATACTCCTTCCAGCGTTTCTTCACCGTCTTCTCATCGTAAGCCGTGGGAGGGATGAAGAAGAAGGAGCACAATGGCCACAACTCATAGACGAAGTTCACACGATCCTTCATCATGTGTACCACCTGCTTCACTCGGTCCAAAGACTCCTCTACGCCATTGTTTGCAACGATAGGCGCAAAGAGATTGGCTATCTCTTCGTCATTCTTCATGAGGATATATTCGTGGTTGAACCAGATGCCTTTCTTGAAGTCAAACTTGGCACCCGCCTTTGAGCAACGTGAGATGTCGAATGCCTTCATCAGTTCGTCGAGAGAGAATATCTCCTGTTCTGTACCTGGGTTCCAGCCGAGGAGAGCCAAGAAGTTGACCACAGCCTCTGGGAAGTAACCGCTCTCGCGATAGCCCGAGCTTACCTCGCCTGTCTTAGGGTCATGCCACTCCAATGGGAACACTGGAAAACCGAGACGGTCACCATCACGTTTGGAGAGTTTTCCTTTTCCCTCTGGCTTGAGGAGCAAGGGGAGGTGGGCGAAGCGAGGCATCGTGTCTTCCCAGCCGAAGGCCTTATAGAGAAGTACATGGAGCGGAGCACTCGGCAACCACTCCTCGCCGCGTATTACATGGGAGATTTCCATCAGGTGGTCGTCCACGATGTTCGCCAGGTGATAGGTAGGCAACTCGTCAGCGCTCTTGTAGAGTACCTTGTCGTCGAGGATGTCGCTCATCACCTTCACGTCACCGCGAATCATGTCGTTAACATGGATTTCCTCTCCCGGTTCTATCTTGAAGCGCACGGTATATTGCTTTCCGTCTGCTATAAGCTGGTCTACTTCCTCCTTGGAGAGGGTAAGCGAGTTGCGCATCTGCATACGGGTATGGGCATCATACTGGAAGTTCTGTATCTCTCCACGCTTTGCTTCCAACTCCTCTGGAGTATCGAAAGCAATGTAAGCCTTACCGTTATCGAGAAGTTGCTGAACATATTTCTTATAGATGTCCCTGCGCTCGCTCTGACGATAGGGACCATGCTCACCGCCAAAGCTCACACCTTCGTCAAACTGGATGCCGAGCCACTTGAACGACTCCAAGATATACTCCTCTGCACCAGGAACGAAACGATGAGAGTCGGTGTCCTCTATACGGAACACAAGTTCACCACCATGCTGACGGGCAAACAAATAATTATACAGGGCGGTACGTACGCCACCAATGTGCAAAGCACCTGTTGGACTGGGCGCAAAACGCACCCTTACTTTTCTTTCTGACATGTCTGAAATATAGCTAAATCTAATTTTTTCTGCAAAATTACATTTTTTTTTGTGATTATAGACGTTTTTTTCGTATTTTCGCAGATGAAAAGCATTTTATCAACTACTTTTTTCACACAAAGACACTATGAACATATTCAATACATCAGAAGAAAACTACTGGCGGAACCTTACCACCAAGGCTATCCTCGTATGTATCACGGTGGCTGTCATCGTCTGGTTTCTGCCGCGCAACGAGAGCAGGATGTACCGCTATGACATAGGAAAACCATGGATGTACAGCTCTGTCATCGCCACCTTCGACTTCCCTATCTACAAGACCGACGAAGCCATCAAGCACGAGCAGGACTCCTTGTTGCAAAAATTCCAGCCATACTACTCTCTTTCTCCTTCAGTAGAACAGAAACAGGTGGATCGGTTTCTCAACGACTACAAGCAGAACATGCCCAACCTGCCCGAAGACTATGTCAACGCCATCGTGGCGCAACTGCACGAAGTGTACCAAACGGGGATCATCAGCACCCCGGAATACAACAATATTTACAAGGACTCTACCAGCATGATTCGCATGGTAAGCGACAAGAGTGCCAAGAGCGTGCCCATCAACTCCTACTACTCTACCATCGCCGCCTACGAACACCTTTTTGCCAACGAGAAATTGGCAAGCATACGGCCCTTGCTCTCAAGATGTAACCTCAACAACTATATAGAACCTAACATTCTCTACGACAAGGAGAAGAGCGAAACTGAGAAAAACGACATACTCAGCAGCATCCCACTGGCAAGCGGTATGGTGATGAGCGGTCAGAAGATAGTAGACCGTGGCGAAGTGATAACAGACTACACCTACAGAGTGCTCTCCTCTTTCGACAAGGAGAACAAACGCCGTGCCGCCACAGAGGAAGAGATGAGAACCACCATCATCGGACAGGTTCTCTTCAGCACCATCCTCGTCATACTCTTCACTTCCTATCTGTCACTTTTCCGCAAAGACTATTTTGAGAAACCGCGGAGCATCACCATGCTCTACGCCATGATAACGCTCTTCCCTATCCTTGTGTCGCTCATGATGAAGCACAACTTCTTCAGCGTCTACGTCCTACCCTTTGCCATGGCGGCAATCTTCGTCAGGGTGTTCATGGACTCAAGGACGGCGTTTATCACGCATGTCACCATGGTACTTATCTGCGCAGAAGCCGTCAAATACCAATACGAATTCATCATCGTACAACTGGCAGCAGGACTGGTAGCGATATACACCCTGAGGGAGCTGAGCAAGCGCTCGCAGATTCTGCTCACTGCTCTGTTAGTGACGATAACAAGTTGTGTGGTATACCTCGCCATACAACTCATGCAGTACAACCAGGTGTTCAATATTGACCCCAACATGTACACCTACTTCATCATCAATGGCATCCTCCTACTGCTCTCCTACCCGCTGATGTATCTCATAGAGAAGCTCTTCGGCTTTGTCTCCAATGTGACACTCTTCGAACTCTCCAACACCAACAAGGGTTTATTGCGTAACCTCAGCGAGATAGCACCTGGCACCTTCCAGCACTCCATCACTGTGGGTAACCTCGCCTCGGAAATTTCCAATCGCATCGGTGCCAACAGTCTGTTGGTGCGCACGGGTGCCTTATACCATGATGTCGGGAAAATGACCAATCCCGTCTTCTTCACAGAAAACCAAGCGGGTGTCAACCCGCACGACCAACTCACCGACTTGGAGAGTGCTCAAATCATCATCAGCCATGTCACAGAAGGTCTGAAACTGGCAGAGAAATTCAATTTACCTGGCATCATCAAAGACTTTATCTCGACACACCACGGAACGGGCACCACGAAGTTCTTCTATATACATTATTGTAATGAACACCCCGACGAGGAAGTGGACAAGGAACTTTTCCAATATCCTGGTCCTAACCCGTTCACACGCGAACAGGCTATCCTCATGATGGCGGATACCGTCGAGGCGGCATCACGCTCGCTCAAGGAGTACACGGCGGAAAGTATCACTTCTCTGGTAAACAAACTCATCGACTCGCAGGTTGCTGATGGTTTCTTCAAGGAGTGCCCCATCACTTTCCGCGACATCTCTCTCGCAAAAGTGGTGCTCACAGAACGACTGAAATCCATATACCATACGCGCATTTCATACCCGCATCTAAACAGAGAAGAGAACACAGCTGAATGATTACCTGAAACGGGTTGAAAATACGTCTGAAAAATCCCTTTTTGTTGCACAAATATTCTTTTCTGTGCAATAAAAAGGGATTTTTCTGTTAATATACCTTAAAGAAATAGGGTTGTTTGTAGCAAAATAGAACATTCTACTTACCTTTGCGGACGTTTTTATCAAAAATTTATCAAAATAATGAAGAAAATCAAAGTTGCTGGCCTTGCCATGGTGATGGCATGTTCGACACCCTCATTTGCAGGTGGGTTGCTTACCAACACAAACCAGCATGTAGCATTCAACAGAATGATGAGCCGCGAGGCTTCCATTGGTATTGACGGAGTATACTACAACCCCGCAGGCGTTGTATTCATGGGTGACGGTCATCATCTTGCCATCAACTGGCAGTTGGCTTTTCAAAGCCGTACCATCGAGAACGACTATCCGTTGTTCACCAACAATGTGAATAACCCTACCACACCCCGTAAGTTTAAGGGCAAGGCTTTTGCTCCTGCCATTCCTTCCATCCAATATGCTTACAACAAAGGCAAATGGTCATTCCAGGGTAGTTTTGCCCTGACAGGAGGTGGCGGCAAGTGTACCTTCGAAAACGGATTGGGTTCTTTTGAGAAGATTGTTGCCGAGACGGCCATCGGAGCTTGTCAATTAGCTAACGGCATAGACCAGGTGGCAGGAGCATATGGTGTGCCAGCCGTGTTCTCTTCTGACCAGAGATTCGGAAAGGCTGGAAAATACAGCTATGACAGTTATATGCATGGGCGCCAGTATTATTATGGCATCTCCCTCGGTGCAGCCTACAAGATCAACGAGCACCTCAGTGCCTTTGCCGGCGTGCGCGGCGTATATGCCTCATGCAATTATTATGGATATGTAGAGAACATCAAGGTAGGGGCCATGCCTCTCTATCAGGTATTGGACCCTACTAAGGAGGGTGCGGCAAACATCGAGTTGAGTTGCGACCAAAGTGGCATCGGATTCACTCCCATCATCGGCGTGGACTTCAAGACGGGTCGTTGGAACTTCTCTGCCAAGTATGAGTTCAAGACACGCATGCGTCTAAAGAATAAATCAGTAAACCAGATTCCAAGTATCGGCAACCTCTCTGACAACCTGCGTAAGGCATACATTGCCGGGGGCGTTCCAGAACAAGCAGCAGACTTGATTCTTAACAATCAGGCTGTGCAAAGCGCCATGCAAGGGTTGAAGACTCAGTTTGACACCAAGATAGACGAAGCCTTGGGTGAATATGAGGACGGCAAGAAGATTTCATCCGACATCCCTGCCTATCTTGCCATTGGCGCAGGCTATAGCCCTGTCGATGCGGTTCGCATCAACGTAGGGTTCCACTGGTTTGATGACAAGAATGCCACATCTTACAACTACCGCAACAAACTGTTGAAACGTGGCACATTAGAGTATAACGCCGGAGTGGAGGTGGATGTTTGCAAGAAGATTACCCTCAGTACTGGATGGCAGAGCACCAACTATGGTTTGAGCGACGAGTACATGGATGACAAGTCGTTTGTGACAAGCTCCAACTCTGCTGCTATCGGTGGTGTCTATCACATCAACAAGAAAATGGACTTGAACGTGGCTTATTTCCGTACTTTCTATTCTCACAAGAAGACCACAGAGACGGTACAACTGAGTGCAGACAAGAGCTACAACTACAGTTCTGACTACACCCGCAACAACAATGTCTTCGCCGTAGGACTGGATATTAATTTCTAAAAGAAGAGTGAAGAACGAAGAGTGAAGAATCCAAGTGCTTAAGCTCTTAAAACAGAACTACAACACAAGGGGATTCTTCATTCTTCGTTCTTCACTTTTCACTCTTCACTCTTCATTCTTCACTCTTCATTCTTCATTCTTCACTCTTCACTTATAAAGGGTCTACATCGAAGTATATTTGCAGAGCGCCATATCTCGGGTCTTTAAGCATTTTCTCTTGTGCATAATTCAAACATCGGTGCAACTTATCCAGGGCGAAGCCTCCTCTCTCCAATTTGAGGACAATCTTCCGGATATTCATCGTCTTCACCTTTGCCACAGCAGGTTTGTCGGGGCCTAATACTCTCTCGCCCAACCAACGACGGAGCATTGTGCCTAACTGTTCGCTTGCCTGCTGGCACACTTTGTTGTTTTTGTGCTTGAGATAGACGTTGATGAGACTATAGAATGGTGGATAATGAAACGTACAGCGTTCCTCCAGCAGTCCCCGGTAGAACGCAGCATAGTCATTGTGTACCACTTGGGAGATGATAGGAAGCTCGGGCGATTTCGTCTGTAGTATCACCAGTCCGCGCTCTCCTTTGCGTCCTGCCCTACCACTCACCTGTGACATCATCATAAAGGCATGTTCGTAGGCACGGAAATCAGGATAGTTGAGCATGGAGTCGGCATTCAAGATGCCAACCACTTTCACTTTGTCGAAATCCAAGCCCTTACTTATCATCTGCGTCCCTATCAAGAGGTTGGTCTTGCCCGAAGAGAAATCGGAGATAAGTCTCTCATAGGCGTTCCGCGTACGGGTGGTGTCAAGATCCATACGGGCAATTCGTGCCTCCGGGAAAATCTCCGCCAACTGGTCTTCCACTTTCTCTGTGCCTATACCCCGTCCCATCAGTTCCGTACTTCCGCAATTGGGACACACTGTGGGAACCGGATAGGTATAGCCGCAATAGTGGCAGGTGAGGAGGTTGATGTTCTTGTGCAAGGTAAGCGACACATCACAGTTCTTGCATTTCGGCACCCAGCCGCACACCTTACACTCTATCATCGGCGCAAAGCCCCTGCGGTTTTGGAAGAGGATAGCTTGCTCACCGCGTTGCAGAGCGTCACGAACGGCAGACAACAGTTGGGGCGAATAGGCTCCCTTCATCATCTTGCGCCGCCGAAGGTCTTTCACATTCACCACTTGTATTTCGGGCAACTGTATGCCCTTGTATCGCGTCATGAGTTTCACAAGTCCATACTTGCCTGTTAGAGCATTATAATAGCTCTCCGCGGAAGGGGTGGCGGTTCCCAACAAGGTCTTTGCACCAGACATACAGGCAAGGACTATGGCTGCATTCCGGGCATGATAGCGAGGAGCAGGGTCTTGTTGCTTGAAGGATGTCTCGTGCTCCTCGTCGACGATGACAAGCCCGAGTTTTTGGAAGGGAAGGAACACGGCACTCCTTGCACCAAGTATCACGTCATATGGGTTATCAGACAGTTGTTTTTGCCAGATCTCTACCCTTTCCGCATCACTGTATTTGGAGTGATAGATGCCCAAGCGGTCTCCGAAGACCTTATGCAGGCGATCCATGATTTGTACCGTAAGGGCTATTTCGGGCAGGAGATACAACACTTGCTTGTGGTGGCTAAGTGCACGTTTGATAAGATGAATATAGATTTCTGTCTTTCCGCTCGATGTCACACCATGAAGAAGCACTACATTCTTCCTCATCATCTGCATCAAAATCTCATTGTATGCTTCTCGTTGGAAAGATGTAAGGGGTTTGATGGACTCTAAATGTGCCTCACCCTTGGTATTGAGTCGTCCCACTTCTTTGTCATAGGAATATAGAATACCACGGTCTATCAGTGCCTTCACCGTTGTAGACACAGTATGGCTCTCATTCATCAGCTCTTCCCTGGTCACTTCCTCTACAAATGGGGGAAGTGTGGCATCCTTTACCTCACAGAACTGTTCTCGCAAGAGACCATTCTCGTCCAACTCGTCTTCCAAGAGTTTCTCCCAATGAGAAAGACTCAGAAACACGGAGAACACCTTGGCTTGTTTTGTTGCTTTTTCCAGCATGCCGACAGCCACACGAAGTGCACGGGTGTCACGATAGGCAGGTGCTAACCCCACATAAGTTTCCGTCTTAGGTTTGAACTTTTCCAAAGACTTCAAACCTGCTGGAAAGGCGGCAGTATACACATCGCCAAGGGACGACATATAATATTCACTGATCCATGTCCACAACCGATACTGAATCTCCGTTATCGAAGGCACTGCATCAAGTATGCGTTCTATGGGCTTGACATCAAACTCTGGTTTGACATCATGCACCTTCACGGCAATGGCGACATACCTTTTAGTCTTTCCGAGTGGTACAAGGAGCCTCTTGCCAAACACGACTTTATCTGCCCATTCCTCAGGAAGGGAATAGGTAAACAACCCTGGCAAGGGCAAAGGCAATATGACATCAACGTATCTCACGTCAGAACCAATAGCCTACTGCTATCTTCCAGCAATGGTTACGACTTTCTGCCTCCACAGTTTTACCGTCCACCTCCATGGTAGCACTTGCCGTCTTCGTGCAAGCGATGTTGTAATTGGCGGTAACCTGCAGATGGTCGAGCACCGTTGTTCCTAAACCTACATTCACACTGAGTGCTGAATTTTTCAGAGAATAACTGCTCTTATCATTCCATTTGAAGTCTTTGTCACCGACATTGATACCCCATTGCGGACCGGCAAAGAGGAAGATGTTTGCCACCTTTCCCAAGCCAACGCCATAGCGCACATTCACGGGAATGTCAATCGTCTTCTGGGTAATCGTGGTCTTGTTGGAAGTATCTTCACCTCCTCCAACCTTGGCTCTTGCCTGGTTGAAGAGGGCTGCTGCATCAAGACTGAGTCCTACAACGGGAACAGTAAACTTCACCATAGGACCAATGAAAAAACCATCCTTATTGGCAGCATCAAACACCTTGTTGTCAAATGACATCGCACTGACATTCAAACCGGCTTTCACACCAAACTTCACTTGGGCACGGGCTTCTACTGCCGTCATCATCAAGACAGCAAGCACAAATGCCATCCATATCTTTTTCATACTACTTTTCTTTTATTAGGGGAGTTAAAGAAGTTAAGGGAAGTTAGAGAAGTTAAGGGACAACAGCCTTTGTGGCGTATGCTTTTTTTACCTTTTTACTCTTTTACTTTTTTACCTTTAAAAAATCAGTGTCTTTCACGTCGTACAGAGACGCGAGCCTGACTTCCAGACGATGCCGACGACTTGGCACGGCGTGTCTTGACAGTAGAAGAATCGGAAGAACGTCTTGACTTTTTCTTGCTCGGCTTCGCCTTTTCTGCTGCATTGGCTATACTGTCAAGGGAGTCCTTCTTGACTTGGTCGCCCCAGATATTTTTCTCAAAAGCGGCCAACTCTGCCTCTATCTTCTTCTGCTCCTTTGCCATGGCTGAGTCGGTGGGACAATACTGAGCCAAGGTCTTGCCAAGCATATTGGTAGTCTTATATATTTTCCCCTTATACTGGTTGCGAACGAAGTAGTCGTCAATACTCATCGTTGCCGCATTGTTCAGATTACTGGTCATAATCTGCTGTTTGGTGAGGAAGGGGGCAAGGTCATCATATTTCATCCAGAACAGAGGATACTTTGTTCCAGCATCGCCAAAGTCATCCTCACGGGTCATGATGGGGCACAAGGCAAGCACCTTGGTATGGAAGGTGGCAGTACGCTGGTCGAAATAGGATGCCTCCTTGACATAATAAGACTTCACTTCCTTCGAAGGGATGTCACTGTCATCGAGGGTCAGCGAACCATTCTTGCGCTCATAATAGATATGATAATTGTCCATGAAGGTTTTGGGGACTACTCTGTCCTCATAGTTAAAACTCTCATGACCGTCAAGTCTGTACTGGTAGGCACGCACCTTTCCGCTGAGCATCAGCTTAAACATATAAGTAAACAGGTTCATCTGTCCACCTACAGGTTCTACAGGGTAATAAAGTGCCGCGTTGGCATCCTCGTTGAGGTCAAGTTCACGATAGATATCACGACGCCACACCACATCCTCGCTCATCGAAGCTGATGTAGGGAACATGATTTGCGCACGTGTCGTCACATTATTGGCATTCGACTGTTGCTTGGCCTTCTGTTGTGCCTGGCGGCGAGCCTCCGGTTGGGCAGAGATTCCCATAGTCATGCCCAAGAGCACAGTTAGCAAAAATATCTTTTTCATTATCATTCCTATCTTATTATAAAAGACAATATCATTCTTCACTCGGTTTTACCTCACTATAACTTCCATTGCAGCCGACAGGTTGCGAGTAATCCCGTCGGGTCCTACAGCCTTGATGCGTGAGATATAGAAGCGTCTGTTACGTGACAGTTTTCTGAACTCCTCGCGCTGGCGGTCAGAGAAGTTGGCACCAGCCGAAGCCAAGGGAACTGCATTTCCCATATTGTCGAAGAATACAGTTTCAAAGCTAAGCACCTTAAAGGGGATATCGAGCAGACCATCGTCAATGGCGGCATGTATGCCTGTCGCCGACATAAGGGATGCTTTGGGCAGGGCACCGCCTCTATAGCGGTTGGTACCAAGTGCGAGATATGCCGTTGGGTCGGGGAGTTTTCTTACATGGAAGGTGAATGGTGGCATGGTGCGCGTCTGTCCCTTGTCACGTGCTGTCACAGTTATCGTCACATCCTTTCCCACAGCCGAGGGGACTGCGACAAAATGTCCGTTACCCTTTGACGTAAACGTTCCGCCAGACATCGATGCCGACACAGCATTGGCAGGGACGCCGGGCACACTGATACTGATGGGGTTTTGAAAACCGGCATAGAGCACGTTCATCATGTCTGCCGCCACCGTCGCCGCATTGGGGGCAGGTATCACACTGTATTTCTGTGTAAAGTTTCGGCGCAAAGCGTCACCCTTGGCATTGTGCATGATGATATAACCACCAAACTGGTGTTCTCCCACACCTCCTGCAGTAAAGGAATATTGTCCGTGAGGCGTGTTGACCCTTACCCCGTTAACATATATTTCCGGTTGCTGGGTAGTGTCTACAGCCGCCATGACGATATTGGCGTTGAAGCGTTCACCCGGATAGAGCGTTGTCTTTTCGGGGATGACAAAAGCATTGAGTTTATTGACACGGATATCCTTCATGTCGACATTAGACACCAAGGTATGGAGCACTTCCCCTTCTGCATAACGCACATCACTCTGGAGTTTGGACAGAAGGGTAATGGCAGCAGCCACAGGCATGTTCTCAAACATATACTCCTGCCAGTTCTTGCCCAAGGTCTTTACGCCTGATGGCACATTGGTGGCAAGGTTGCTGGCGATGACTTTCTTCTGATGGTCATCAGTCACCATGGTCAGGATCCGTTCCCTGTAATCATTGATTGCCTGATAGAGTTTACCGCCCTTGCCAGAACCAGGGGCAAGCATCACGATACCTGCCGCCTCCAAGTTGTCCTTGTTCTCGACATGATTGACATTGCCATCCTTGCCGTCGGCTTCCTTGACAATGGCTTCCTTCAATTGCTGGGCAAAGTTGTAGAGGGAGTCACTCATGTTCTTTACCTGTGTCGCCTTGTCAAACCATTCCTTCACCTTGGCAGGATTCTGCTTCATCTGGTTGGTAAAGTCTCCATAGAGAGCAGCATTCTCCGCTGAAGAGTTCGCCGTCGTACGGTTCAGGCTCTCTTCCACAATAGAGAATCCGTTGAGCACCTCCGTAGAGATGTTCAGTGCAAGCATTGCCATCAAGACGACATACATCAAGTTAATCATCTTCTGGCGTGGAGAAACAGGTCTTTTCTTGATTGCCATTTATCTGAGATTTCTTTATATTGAGAAGTTAAAGGAGTTAAAGAAGTTATGGAGTTAAGGAGTTAAAGAAGTTAAGGAGTTAAGACATTACCTTTTGTGAGTATTGGATTCTTCGTTCTTCACTCTTCACTCTTCGTTCTTCACTCTTCACTCTTCGTTCTTCACTCTTCA
>CAVCDC010000050.1:0-18575 GCA_963600865.1 Firmicutes bacterium CAG:103 | reverse complement strand
CCAACATCATCTTGGCGGTATTTTGCTTTTGCAAATCAACACCTTCGGCACGGCCTTGCTCTCGGCCTTGCTCCAAGGCAGTGTCTATAGAGTTCTTGACATCGCGATAAGCCTTCAAGCTATCCTCATATTCGCGGAGCTCCGTTGGAGTGAACTTAGCTATCTCTGCCTCCTCAAACAACTTCTTGAAGATTTTCTCCTTCATCATAACTTCATATAATTATCCGCAGAATTAAAGCTGAATTTATACGGAATGGCGATACTGTGATACCTCTCACTATTTTTTTCTAAACACGGATTTTTCTTTTGAACACGAATCAAACGAATATTATATTCTCCCACAGATAGCACAGAAAACACAGAATTTACACGCTGACTTTTTTCGAACACGGATTTCACGGATATGCCTATTCGGCAAGGAACTCACGGATTATGCTTTTAAACACGAAACAACGTTCGACGTACGAAGTGGAAGTCAATTGAACATCAATTCTATTGTTTGAACCACGAATCGAACGAATCAAACGAATATACTTTGTTCTGAACCACAAGGCGGCTGCAGCCCTTCTGTGAGTTCTGTGGGAGAGTGTTATTTGCGGAAATTAGGGGGCGTACGCCTATTCGTGTAATCTGTGAGATTCGTGTTCTACCTCCCAATTCTTTCCCATTTTCCATATTCAATGACGTATGCTTTTTTTACCTTTTTACTCTTTTATCTTTTTACCTTTAAAATGCCTTTTTACCCTTTAAACGAACTTGTGGTGAAGGACACCCCAGATGCGGAGGAGGAAGTCTCTTATTCCCTGTGAGAACAGGAGGAACTCGCCGAAGACGAGGAGGGCGATGATGGCAAAGACCAAGAGGGCATAGCCGGCAAAAGAGATGTAACCGGAAAAACGATGGGGCAGGATGATGTCAAACAACCAGGCGAGTGCTATCATGTCGGCAAAGACGATGGCATAACGGGTCAAGACCTTACGGAAATAGACGAGGACAGAGCTCTTCATACCGTCATGGAAAAGTAGGATGGGTTTCCAGATACAGACAATCGTGAGTTGCGAAAGGATGCTGCCGAGGATGACTCCCTCGTAACCTATCAGGTAACCGAAACCTAATGCCGAGATGATATTGATGGCTCCTTCGGCAATCGGTGCCCACACATCGCGGAAGATGCCGAAACCATTGAGGTAACTGTCAACTGCCGAACGCGTGAGAAAAAAGCTCTGGTCAATAATCAGCAAAATAAACAGGAAGTGGCTAAGGATGTATTTCTCACCCAACCACAAGGCAACAAACGGATGGGAGAGGAAATAGACACAACCGAGTGCCACTGCTGCTATACAGAATTGGGAGTCGTAGATTTCCCAGAAACGGCTATGTATCTTCTCTCTGTTTCCTTCAGCTATCAGACTGCCCACGGCAGCCCACATACCATTGAACACCATACCGATGACATCCTTCAGTTTGCCGACAATGACAAGATAATTGGCGTAGTATGCCACCACGGTAAGGGTAGAGAAGGCATACATGATGAAAGGCGTTCCCTGCAAGAGCAGCACGGTTGTTATGCGGTGTATGAATATCTGTTTGGTTTTCTTGATGATTTCGGGATATGCCTTCAGGAGTTTCTTGCCCTGGAAGCCTGTGGTCTTCAGCCACGGATATTCGCGGTTTATCGTCCTGTTGAGCCACCAACAACCGAAGAACGTAGAAAAGAGCGATGTACCTATATAAAATAGGAATGGACAAGAGACAAGAGGGAGCATGATTATCTGGACAATCTTCAGCAACACAAGTACACCGGTTGTTACTCGCGTCACCTTGTACCCCTTCTGGTCGGTATTAAGGACTATCTGCCTATAATTGATAAAATATCCAAGGAGGGAATTGAACAGGAAGATGCCGAACATGGCATAAGCATACCACAGGGGGAGTTTCATGCCACGGAAGATGTAAGGGAAGAAGCACATCAGCACTGCTGCTGCAGCGATGACGACATACGCCACTCGGCGGTAGATCCACCCCTGCAAGGCTACTATCTTGTTGATTTCCTGATAGTCATGAGAAAAGAGCGGTTTATAGAGGAAATATGTCACGGACACGCCAATGCCCAACTCAGCAAGGTTGAGGAACCCGAGAAGGTTGCTGGCTGTCGTTTCGAGTCCTACCACTTCCGGTCCGAGGTAATTGAAAAAGATCTTCCTCGACCAGAAGCCAAGTATCATAAAGACTACATAGTAGAAAAACGATACTTGTGCGTTCTTCAGACTCTTTGCTGTTCTTGATTCTGCCATGAATGGTTGTTTATCCTAAATACTTAAATTAAAATGTGATGATAAGGTAATAGAACACGAATCTCGCTCTATGCTTTAGAACACGAATAATCATAAATTACCCATAAATTAAACATAAATTCTTTTTTGGACTACGAATTAAACGAATCGCACGAATATATTCTCCCACAGATAGCACAGATATACACAGATTCACTAAAAGGTAAAAGAGTAAAAAGGTAAAAAAGCTAACGCTGTTCCAGTATTTGAACACGGAAAGCACGGATCTCACGGATGTGCCTGTTCGGCAAGGATACTCACGGATTATGCTTTAGAACACGAATAATCATAAATTACCCATAAATTAAACATAAATTCTTTTTCTCTTTTTGAACCACGAATTGAACGAATTGAACGAATATCTCTTGCTGTAATCTTAGTCCGCGGAAGTTAAACGGAACTTATACTGCCTTACTTTTTTACCCTTTTACCTTTTTACCTTTAAACCGCCTTTTTACTTTTAAATGGGGCATTTCTTCTATACCAAGACCCGGCGCATGATGTGCCAACCCTTGTTATGAGAGTGTGCCCTTTGGAGCAGTCCAAGGAGAGGACGCTCGTCGGCTGTAAGGAGAAACTGTAGAGCTATCCAGCGTCATGGTCTCTGCCCTACTTTATGACCACCGAAGCAACCGCACATGGCGGATGCCAAGGTCAAGGTAGGATAATGTTTCTTCATTTTTTCTAACTTATATTCACCACTATATTTTGCAAAGATAGTATTTTTATTTGAAAGGAAAAAAAATATTTCATTTTTTGTGTAAAGAAAGATTCTTTCAAAGGATATCGAACACGGATTTTACTCTCACGGACATGCCTGTTCGACAAGAAAATATATACAGATGAATAAAAATCTCCCACAGATATCACAGATATACACAGATTTCTAACATGGCAATACTTTTTAAACACGAAACAACGTTCGGCGGCCGAAGGGAATTGAAAATCGCTGGCCGAAGGGAAAAGCAAAGCCAATATCCACGAATGAACCACAAATTTGTCACAAATTTTATTTCGAACACGGATAACAAGGATAACAAGGATAACAAGGATTTTTTTTGAACACGAATCACACAAATTACACGAATAGGATTAAAGGTAAAAGGGTAAAAAGGTAAAAGAGAGGCATCCACAAATTTCAACAGAAATATTCTTGCTTGAGATATTATCCACAGAACTTATGCAGAAATTATACTGCCAAGACAGGTTTCTGTACTTAGAAGTGTTAAAATACACTATAAAACGAAAGAAAAGAAGGAGAATGTATGGCGGTAAAGAAAATTAATTGTAATTTTACACCCAAAACAACTAATAACATAAACCTAACACATGAAAAGTAAGAAAAATCTATTCTTTGGAGCCGGTCTTGCACTTGCTGCACTCACAGCATGCAACGGCAATGGAAATGTTGGAGAGACGACTCTCTCTGGACTGGACGCAGCAGCCTTCGACTCTACCGTCTTGGGCAAGAAAACAGAACTTATCGTATTGAAAAACAAGGCTGGCATGGAAGTATGCCTCACCAACTATGGCGGTCGCGTGGTGTCTATCTGCGTTCCTGACAAGGACGGGAAGGCAACAGACGTGGTGTTGGGATATGACAACATCCACCAGTATGCCGACACGCTCAACTCTCCCTCTGACTACGGTTCGAGTGTGGGACGGTATGCTAACCGCATCAAGGGTGCCACACTCTCACTCGGTGGTAAGAACTACAGTCTTAGAGCCAACGACAATGGCAACTGCCTGCATGGTGGTGGCAACACAGGATGGCTCAACCAAGTGTATGACGTGAAGGAGAAGAATGACTCTTCCGTCACCTTCACCATCAGAGCGAAAGACGGCGAGAACGGATTCCCAGGAAACGTCACTGCCACTGCCACCTACTCCGTGACGAGCGACAACCAACTGGACATTGTGTTCCAAGCTACGACAGACAAGGAAACAGTCATCAACATGACCAACCACAGCTACTTCAACCTCAACGGAGACCCATCGAAGGAGGGCTTCGACCAAGTGATGTACGTCAATGCGGACAAGTATACGCCTTCTGACACCTTGTACATCCCGACAGGAGAGATTAAGGATGTAGAGGGCACACCCATGGACTTCCGCACTCCTATAGAAATAGGTAAGAAAGTGGACTATACCTTCGACCAAGTCAAGAATGCCACTGGCTACGACCACAACTGGTGTCTGAACACCTATAAGGACGGCAAGGGCGACGACAAGACGGTGTGCGCAAGCCTCTATTCTCCGAAGACAGGAATCCTGCTCGAAGTGTTCACCAACGAACCCGGTCTGCAAGTATACACTGGCAACTTCCAGGGAACGGGCATCGCCTGCAAGCATGGTGTGAAATATCCCAAACACGTGAGCGTATGCTTCGAGAGTCAGAAATATCCAGACTCACCTACCAAGATAGCACAGGGCGTGAAGGGCTGGACCGATGCCACACTGAAGCCTGGAGAAAAATATTACTCACACCTTATATATAAGTTTAGCACCCCCAAAAAGTAAAAAAGTAGAAAGGTAAAAGAGTAAAAGGCGACCTTAAGTGAAGAACGAAGAGTGAAGAGTGAAAAATCCAATACCAATAAAGGGTGTTGTCCCTTAACTTCTCTAACTTCCCTTAACTTCTTTAACTCCCCAAAAGAGCTATTGATTTAACTCCTTAAGTATTATCACCTTAACAAAAATATAACTAAAACAAGAATCATGAATTGGAATTCAACAGAATTTGTATGGCTTGACTGGGTCGTACTCGCCATTGGTTTTCTCGGCGTGGTATGGGCAGTATGGCACGCTATTGTAAAAGACAGAAAAGCACAGAAGGGAGAAGACTCTTCTGCCTACCTCTTCGGTAAGGGAGAGCCCTGGTACGTCATCGGTATGGCTATCTTTGCCGCCAACATCGGATCGGAGCACCTCGTAGGACTTGCTGGTACTGGTGCCAAGAGCGGTGTGGGAATGGCACACTGGGAGATGCAGGGATGGATGATCCTCATCTTGGGATGGTTGTTCGTACCCTTCTATCAGTTGCTCATCAACAAGATGGGAAAGATCATCACCATGCCCGACTTCCTTAAGTTCCGCTACACACAGCGCACAGGTTCATGGCTCTCCATTATCACCCTCGTGGCTTACATTCTCACGAAGGTGAGTGTGACGGCGCTGACTGGCGGTATCTTCTTCGAGTATCTCTGGGGACTCAACTTCTGGGTGGGAGCCATCGGCCTCATCGTACTGACAACCATCTTTACCGTCTTCGGAGGTATGAAGGGAGTGATGACCCTGTCCACCATACAGACACCAATCCTTGTCATCGGAGCCTTCATGGTGCTCTTCCTTGGACTGGCAGCACTGGGTGGCGGAAGCATCGCTGCCGGATGGACCGACATGATGGACTATTGCGGCAAGCTCAACAACGGTTATGGCACTACCCACATGTTCCACTGGGAAGCTGGTGACGAGATGTTCATGGATTATCCTGGTTTCACAGTTTTCCTCGGTGCTACGATTATCGGTTTCTGGTACTGGTGTACAGACCAGCACATCGTTCAGCGTGTCCTCGGTCAGATACCTGGCGAGAGCAATGCGGAAGTGATGAAGCGTGCTCGTCGCGGTACTATCGCAGCAGGTTTCTTCAAGGTTCTTCCTTGCTTTATGTTCTTGATTCCTGGTATGATCGCAGCAGCCTTGGCACAGAAAGGTGCCATCCAGATGGAAGAGACCGATGCCGCCTTCGCCATCATGGTGAAGACCGTTCTGCCTGCCGGCGTAAAGGGTATCGTCACCATCGGTTTCATCTGCGCTCTCGTTGCCTCCTTGGCAGCATTCTTCAACAGTTGTGCAACCCTCTTTACGGAGGACTTCTACAAACCATTGAAGAAGGGTATGTCTGAGGCTCACTATGTGCTCGTAGGTCGTATCGCCACAGTCGTTGTGGTCATCCTCGGTTTCGCATGGTTGCCCATCATGATGAAGATGGACACCTTATATAATTACTTGCAGGGCATCCAGTCACTCCTTGCTCCAGCGATGGTGGCTGTCTTCGCTATGGGTATCTTCTTCAAGAAGATCACTCCCAAGGCTGGTGAGTACACCATGATCTTTGGCTTCCTCATCGGTATGCTGCGCCTCGTCACGAATGTCATCACAGACACGGGAAAGGCAACGATGGACGGCGCTTTCTGGGACATGACGGCATGGTTCTGGCAGACCAACTGGCTCGTGTTCGAGTGCTGGTTGCTCGTCTTCCTCATCATCTTCATGGTAGTGGTAAGCTGCTTCACTCCTGCACCGAGCAAGGAACAAGTAGAGGCTATCACCTTCACCGCCGACTTCAAGAAGTCTATCCGTGAGAGCTGGGGTGCATTCGATATCATCGGCACACTCGTCGTAATAGGTCTCTGTGTAGCCTTCTACGTATACTTCTGGTAAACGTCGCAATAGCAATGACACAATATTATGAACAATATCCCAAAGTCCTTGTCTCTGTAGACTGCATCATCTTCGGTTTCGAAGGCAAGGACTTGCAGGTGCTCATCGGCAAGCGCAAGATGGACCCCGGCAGAGACGAATGGTCACTGTATGGCGGTTTTGTGGGAAAGGACGAGGGACTGGAAGATGCAGCCAACCGCGTCATCCTTGAGCTTACGGGCATGAAGGGGTTGTACATCAGACAGGTCGGAGCGTTCGGTCGCATAGACAGAGACCCCGGGGAGCGTGTCATTTCTGTAGCCTACTGTACGCTTATCAACGTAAAGGACTACGACGACTCCCTACGCAAGGAGCACCAACTCGAATGGGTGAGTCTGAAGGACCTTCCCCCACTCTATTCCGACCACAGTACGATGATAGCCAACGCCATCGCCCAGATCAGGCGGCGCATCAATACGGAGCCTTTGAGTTTCAAACTGCTGCCGGAACAGTTTACCCTCACCCAACTGCAGCATGTCTTCGAGGCTATCCTCGGCCAGGAACTTGACAAGCGCAACTTCAGGAAACGCATCAAGGACCTCGTCTTCATCGAGAAGACCGACCATGTGGACAAAGTGATGTCGAAAAGAGCTGCCGCCCTCTACCGTTTCAACAAGAAAATATACGAGGACGACGCTTCGGGAAAAGAGAAATACTACTAAAAGTGAAAAGTGAAGAATGAAGAGTGAAGAATCCAAATGATTAAGTGAAAGTGAAGAACGAAAAACGAAGAATCCAAATGCTTAAGTGAAGAGAGAAGAGTGAAGAACGAAGAATCCAAATGCTTAAAGGATGTATTTATCCCTAAAACATTTGTCCCTTAACTTCTCTAACTTCCCTTAACTTCTCTAACTTCCCAAAAGAGCTATTGTCTTTACTCCTTTAACTCCTTAACTTCTTAACTCCTTAACAAAAAAAACATAGAATCATGTTAGAAGAACTGAAAGAAAAAGTATTCAAGGCCAATCTGGACCTTGTAAAGCATAACCTCGTGCTTTTCACATGGGGCAATGTAAGTGGTATAGACCGCGAGAAAGGACTCGTTGTCATCAAGCCCTCTGGTGTAAGCTACGACACCATGAAGGCAAGTGACATGGTGGTGGTAGACTTAGAGACAGGAAAAGTGGTGGAAGGTGACTTAAACCCGTCGTCTGACACGCCCACACACCTCGTGCTCTACAGAGCCTTCCCAGAGATAGGCGGTGTGGTACACACCCACTCCACCTATGCCACAGCATGGTCGCAAGCAGGCAAAGACATCCCCAACATCGGTACCACGCACGCCGACTACTTCCACGACAGCATCCCCTGTACGGCAGACATGACAGAAGACATGATGGCAGCCTACGAGCATAACACGGGTGTCGTCATCGTGGACAGATTCCAGAAGGACAACATCAATCCTGTCCATACACCTGGCGTACTTGTGAAGAACCACGGTCCTTTCACCTGGGGCAAGGATGCCGACGAAGCCGTCTACCATGCCGTGGTGGCTGAGCAAGTGGCAAAAATGGCATTTGTCTCCTTCTCTGTCAATCCGAACACGACCATGAACCCTCTCCTCGTAGAAAAGCACTTCAGCCGCAAGCACGGTCCTAACGCATACTACGGACAGAAAAAGAAATAAACTAACAACAACTATCATTATGGATACAAAGACAACTATACAATCTGGAAAAGCCATCCTCGGCATCGAGTTTGGCTCGACACGCATCAAGGCGGTGCTCATCGACCCAAGCAACGCTCCCATCGCCGTAGGTACATACAAGTGGGAAAACCAACTGGAAGGCGGTCTGTGGACTTACAGCATCGACGAGATATGGGCTGGTCTGCAAGGCTGTTACGCAGACCTGAAGAAGGCAGTGAAAGAACAGTACGACTGCGAAATCAAGCAGTTGGCTGCCATCGGCATCAGTGCCATGATGCACGGTTACATGGCATTTGACAAGGATGAGAAAATCCTTGTGCCGTTCCGCACATGGCGCAACACAAGACAGGGACAGGCTGCCGCAGAACTGTCCAAGCTCTTCAACTTCAACATCCCTCTGCGCTGGAGCATCGCACATGTTTACCAGGCTATCCTCAACGGCGAAGAGCATGTGACCAAGATTGACTACCTCACAACATTGGCAGGATACATTCACTGGCAACTCACAGGCCGCAAGGTGTTGGGCGTAGGCGATGCATCGGGTATGCTGCCCATCGACTCCACCACCAATAACTACGATGTGGAGATGGTGAAGAAATTCGACCAACTGATAGAGCCGAAGCACTTGGGATGGAAGATACTCGACATCCTACCCGAGGTTCTTAACGCTGGCGAGGATGCTGGCGTGCTGACAGAAGAGGGTGCCAAGAAACTCGACCCTACTGGCGAACTGCAGGCTGGTGTGCCTCTCTGTCCTCCAGAAGGTGACGCAGGAACGGGCATGGTTGCCACCAACGCCGTGAGACCTCGTACGGGAAACATCAGTGCTGGTACATCTTCCTTCTCAATGATCGTGCTCGACAAAGCCTTGAACAAACCACACGAAGTCATTGATATGGTGACTACTCCAGACGGCAAACCAGTCGCCATGGTACACTGCAACAACTGTACTTCGGATGTCAACTCATGGATCCTCGTCTTCAAGGAGTGTATGGAAATCCTCTCTGGTCCCATCGACATACATGATGTCTTCGACAAACTGTATAACTACGCTCTTAAGAATGGAGACAGTGACTGTGGCGGTCTCGTCACCTACAACACTGTTTCTGGTGAACCAGTGGTAGGTCTCGAAAAGGGACGTCCCCTCTTCGTGCGCAACCCGAAGGACAACTTCAACCTTGCCAACTTTATCCGCGCTCACCTCTATGCTACCGTTGCCGTACTGAAAATCGGAAACGACGTACTCTTCAACGAGGAGCATGTCAAGGTAGACCGACTCACTGCTCACGGCGGTCTCTTCAAGACCAAAGGTGTGGCACAGCGATTCCTTGCCGCAGCACTCAACACTCCTATCTCTGTCATGGAGACAGCCGGCGAAGGTGGTGCATGGGGTATAGCCTTGTTGGCTGGCTTCCTTGTCAACAACCCGGAGAAGTTGTCTCTGCCCGACTATCTCGACAAATATGTCTATGCCGAGAACGAAGGAGAGGAGATTGCTCCTGACCCAGAAGAGGTGGAAGGCTTCGAGAAATATATCCAGAACTATAAGGCTGACTTGCCCGTCGAACAGGCTGCAGCCCAAATCAAGACCAAATAGTGCCTGTGGAAACAAGCAACTGACTATAAAAAACGATACGTTTGTGAGGGATTTCTCCTTCACAAACGTATTATTATTGAAGTAAAAAGGCTATCTTAAGTGAAGAACGAAGAGTGAAGAGTGAAGAAACAGCGTTCGCCGACCAAAGGAAAAGGCAATCCAATACCCATAAAGGCTGTTGTCCCTTAACTTCTCTAACTTCCCTTGACTTCTTTAACTTCCCAAATAGTGGATGTTTCAACTCCTCTATCTCTCTAACTAACTTCGAAAATTTCTCTAACTAAGAAAAAACTTAATAACAGAAACATGAACAAAACTATCATTACAACATTACTTTCTACTGCCATGGCATTCTCCCTGCAAGCACAGAATGTGACAGGTACCATCCATGCAGACCAAGGCAGTCAGAAAATATACAAAGAAATATACGGACAGTTTGCCGAACACCTCGGCAGCTGCATCTACGGTGGTCTGTGGGTTGGACCAGACTCCAACATCCCCAACACACAAGGCTATCGCAACGATGTGCTGCATGCTCTCAAAGACCTGAAAGTACCTGTACTGAGATGGCCAGGCGGATGCTTTGCTGACGAATACCACTGGAAAGACGGTATCGGTCCGCGTGACCAGCGTCCCAAGATGCAGAACAACAACTGGGGAGGAACCATAGAAGACAACTCCTTCGGTACACATGAGTTTCTCAATCTCTGCGAGATGTTGGGTTGTGAACCGTACATCAGCGGAAACGTTGGCTCTGGCACCGTGGAAGAACTTGCCAAGTGGGTGGAATACATGACGAGCGATGGTGACACTCCCATGGCTAAGCTCCGAAGACAGAACGGTCGCGACAAGGCATGGAAAGTGAAATTCCTTGGTGTAGGAAACGAGAGCTGGGGATGTGGAGGCAATATGCGCCCCGAGTTCTATTCTGACCTCTACCGCCGCTACGCCGTCTACTGTCGCAACTACGACGGTAATAATCTTTACAAGGTGGCATCAGGTGCCAGCGACTATGACTACGACTGGACCAAAGTGCTCATGGACCGTGTAGGCAACAGGATGAACGGACTCTCGCTCCACTATTATACGGTGTCTGGATGGACTGGCAGCAAAGGCTCCGCCACAAAGTTCAGTGACGCAGACTACTACTGGACGCTCGGAAAGTGTCTCGGCATAGAGGATGTCCTCAAAAAGCACGAGGCTATCATGGACAAGGCTGACCCGAAGAAAGAAGTGGGACTGCTCGTCGACGAATGGGGAACCTGGTGGGACGAAGAACCAGGTACTATCAAAGGTCATCTATACCAGCAGAACTGCATGCGCGATGCTTTCGTGGCTGCCTTGACGCTCAACGTCTTCCATCGTCACTGCGACCGCATACGCATGGCAAACATCGCACAGGTGGTCAACGTACTGCAGTCTATGATACTGACCGACACCAAGGGCACTGGTCACATGGTACTCACTCCTACCTATCATGTATTTAATATGTATAAGGACTTCCAGGAGGCAACCTACCTGCCTATGGACGTGAAATGTGACTCCATGGCTGTGCGCGGCGATGACCACGCCAAGGACGGACGCACCATTCCCCTGCTCTCCACCTCGGCTGCCAAGAAACAGGACGGAACCATCGTCGTGTCTCTCGCCAACGTAAGCTTGGACAAGGCACAGGAAGTGGAGTTCAATATCGACGGAAAAACATCACCCAAGACTGTCAACGGACAGATACTCTCATGCAAGAATGTCAGCGACTTCAATGACTTTGAGCACCCCGAGACAGTGAAGCCGGCGACTTTCAAGGACGCCAAACTGAAGAAAAATACCCTCAAGGTAAAGATTCCTGCAAAATCTATCGTAGTTTTGAAAATAAAGTAGTAACTTTGGACGGAAAATAAGAAAACAAAAATCAATATACAAATTATATTATGAACGACATTAAAGTAATGAATCATGCAGCAGACAACATCCGTATTCTCGCTGCATCAATGGTAGAGAAAGCTAACTCTGGTCACCCAGGCGGTGCCATGGGCGGTTCGGACTTCATCAACGTACTCTTCTCTGAGTATTTAGTTTACGACCCAGCAGACCCTACATGGACAGGACGTGACCGTTTCTTCCTCGACCCCGGTCACATGAGTCCTATGCTCTATGCTGGTTTGGCAATGCGCGGCTTCTTCTCTATGGAAGACCTCAAGCAGTTCCGTCAGTGGGGTTCTGTTACTCCTGGACACCCAGAACTTGACCTCGCACGTGGCATCGAGAACTCATCTGGTCCTCTCGGACAGGGGCATGCCCTCGCAGCAGGTGCTGCCGTAGCAGAGAAGTTCTTGGAAGCCCGCCTCGGTTCCACGATGATGCAGCACAAGATCTATGCATACATCTCTGATGGTGCCGTAGAGGAGGAAATCTCACAGGGCGTGGGCCGTATCGCCGGCAACCTCGGACTGAACAACCTCATCATGTTCTACGACTCCAACGATATCCAGCTCTCTACAGAGTGCGGCGTTGTGATGACTGAGGACACAGAGATGAAGTACAAGGCTTGGGGCTGGAACGTCATCAAGATCAACGGTAACGACGTGGCTCAGATTCGCGAGGCTCTCGACGCTGCACAGAAGGAACAGGAGCGTCCTACCATCATCATCGGTAAGACTGTCATGGGCAAGGGTGCCCTCCGTGCTGACGGCACAAGCTACGAGGCTTGCATCAATACCCACGGTGCTCCTCTCGGCGGTGACGCTTACACCAACACCATCAAGCACCTCGGTGGTGATCCTGAGAACGCATTCGTCATCTTCGACGACGTAAAGGAACTGTATGCTAAGCGTGCAGAAGAACTGAAGGGCATCGTGGCAGAGCGCAAGGCTGCTGAAGCTGAGTGGCGCAAGGCTAACCCAGAGAAGGCTGCACAGATGGACGTATGGTTCAGTGGCAAGGCTCCACAGGTAGACTGGAGCAAGGTGGAGCAGAAGGCTGGTTCGGCAACACGTGCTGCCAGCGCAGCTTGCCTCGGCGTATTGGCTGAGCAGGTGCCTAACATGATTTGCGCTTCCGCCGACCTCTCTAACTCTGACAAGACCGACGGCTTCTTGAAGAAGACCAAGAGCATCGTTCGCGGTGACTTCTCTGGAGCATTCTTCCAGGCTGGTGTTGCCGAGTTGACCATGGCCGACATGTGTATCGGTATGATGCTCCACGGCGGTGTGGTTGCAGCCATGGGTACCTTCTTCGTATTCTCCGACTATATGAAACCAGCTGTTCGTTTGGCTGCCTTGATGCAGATTCCTGTGAAGTTCATCTGGACTCACGATGCCTTCCGTGTCGGCGAGGATGGTCCTACTCACGAGCCTGTTGAGCAGGAAGCACAGATTCGCTTGATGGAGAAGTTGAAGAACCATGCCGGTAAGGACAGTGTACGTGTGTTCCGTCCTGCTGATGCTGACGAGACCACCGTTTGCTGGAAGCTCGCTATGGAGAACGTGGAGACTCCTACCGCTCTTATCTTCTCTCGTCAGGGCATCGCCAAGTTGCCAGAGGGCAATGACTACGAGCAGGCTGCCAAGGGTGCATACATCGTGGCTGGTAGCGACGAGAACCCGGATGTCATCTTGGTAGCAAGCGGTTCTGAGGTTTCTACCTTGGAGGCTGGCACTGAGGCTTTGCGCAAGGACGGTATCAAGGTACGCGTGGTAAGTGCTCCTTCTGAGGGCTTGTTCCGTGGACAGAGCAAGGAATACCAGGAGAGCGTATTGCCTAAGAACGCCAAGATCTTCGGTATGACGGCTGGTCTGCCTGTCACTCTTGAGGGTCTCGTAGGTGCCAACGGTAAGGTATGGGGCATGCAGAGCTTCGGTTTCTCTGCTCCTTACAAGGTGCTCGACGAGAAGCTCGGCTATACTGGTGAGAACGTATACAAGCAGGTAAAGGCTTTCTTGGCTGAAGCATAAATAAAGTGAAGAGTTAAGAACAAAGAGTGAAAAATCCAACAGCCTATCTCATTGAGGTTTAGGATTCTTCACTCTTCACTTTAAACATTAACCTTGTGGAGCAATGGAAGGCGTGACAAGAGGCGAAGCTATAGAATTCTTCACTCTTCACTCTTCGTTCTTCACTTTTAAAATTGAATATTATGGAAGTAAAGACAGTAGGTGTTGCTTGCGACCACGCAGGCTTCCCGATGAAACAATTCGTATTACAGTACCTTGAGGGTAAAGGTTATCCTGTAAAGGATTATGGTACATACAGTGACGAGAGTGTAGACTACCCTGACTTCGCCCACCCTTTGGCTGAAGGCATTGAGAGTGGTGATGTTTATCCTGGCATCGCTATCTGCGGTAGTGGTGAAGGCATGGCTATCACGCTGAACAAGCACCAAGGTGTTCGCGCCGGACTGGTATGGAACAAGGACATCGCACAGTTGATACGCCAGCACAACGATGCCAACTGCATCGTGCTCCCTGGTCGTTTCATCGACAACAAGACGGCTGAGGTCATCTTGGACGAGTTCTTCACTGCTACCTTTGAGGGCGGCCGTCATGAACGCCGTGTGAAGAAGATTGCCATCCAGAAGTAAGACTTCACGGATCGTTTTTTAGACAAATAAAATCCAGCTTGGAGCAATCAGTCTTTGAGCTGGATTTTTTAGTTCTTCCTTTGGGAGTTATACATACAAGACATCCCAACAAACTACACTTATCTATTATATTCCAACCGACAAACATGAAAAAGATTATCCTCAGTATAGCACTTCTGCTCTCCGCTTCGCTCACTATGAGTGCACAAAATAACAAATCTACATGCAGCAAAGGCAAGGCTGCTTGTGGCACGAGACTCAAAGGCAAGGCAACGTGTGACACGAACCTCGGGAAAGGTTACTACACTCAGTATTACGGCAACAACCCCGCACTGATAAAAGAGGCAGAGCAATGGGTGGCTTCCGGTGCTTGGCAGAACGGATTTACCAAGGCACAACCGCACAAGAGTGTAAATCTCGTGGACTTCTACCTACAGTATCAGAAGAATCCAGAGCAATGGAAGGCTCTCTTCGGGTTTCTTGCTCACACTGACTTACTGAACATCCCACGCGGAAAGCATCCCATTCCCGGTACCTCCTTGGTGGTAAGCGTGGAGGACAGCAAGAACTCTCCTTTGGAGAAGAGAAGGTCTGAAAGCCACAACCACCACATCGACTTCCAGTATGTTGTAAAGGGTGTGGAACGGTTTGGCATCATCGACCATTACACCAGTACGCCCAACTGCCAGTATCGGCCTGACGTCATTCATTTCGACTACGAGAAAGACAAGACGCTATTCTATGACAGTACTCCCAACGAGTTCTTTATCTTCTTCCCACGAGACTGGCATATCGCCAAAGTGGCAAACGACACCAATGACCAAAATATCCGCGTCATTGTTGTCAAGGTTGACTACAAAGAATAAAAAGATGGACTTAATGAGAAGGTAATATCAAATATTTGTCGTAAATTTGCACCAACAACAAAGAAGGGACTATTTTTATGTGCAAATATGAGGAAATAGAAGGTTGGCGCCTCTCGAATGGCAAGACCATTCGAGAGATCAACAATGCCGTACATGACGAGGTTGAAAGAATCTACCTCGAAGCATGGGCGAAAGGCATCTCCGTGCCTTATTTCGAGGACGAAAAGATATTCCTTGCCAATCCCGACGGGAGCGATGATGAAGTGAATCTTGATGTGAATACCCGAAAATACACCATCATTCGACGCAAAGCAGCACCGGGGAAAGGCAAGATGGCGTATCTACTCAAAAATACAAATTCACCTTTATGACATCTATCATCCGCTTGGCACGACGATGGATAACATCCGTTGCGAAATCGATATACCTATCACATTCCGCAAGGAAGCGATTGCGATTGGTATATCCGCCTCTCCAAAACACATATCCCTTTGAGGATATTACGGGAGTATATGATTCATCAACGTAATATTCCAGCATATTACCATCAATAAAACGCCGCCAACCGTCTTCTCCGTAGAATGGCAGAAAGTTTTCCCGATTGATTTCCACAAGTTCCTTCAAGTCTTCATCCGCATCTGGCATATCGAGAAGCACCTTGTGCAACGCTGCCAAGAAGCGATCCTCATAGTCGTGCCACTCGTCATGGCATCCGCGATGCTTGTTGATGCTCCATTCACCGATACGACGGTCGGGAAGAACCATCATATTTCCCATCGTGAAACAAGTTTCATTGAAGGTTTTTCTCTTCGAAAGCAACGCCTCGTCCGGATGCCAATTCTCAACGAAACGGTCTGGCTTGTCCCAAGGACGGGCAAACAGACTGTTGTAAGTGTTGATTGTGTCGCCCCTAAGTTTCCCTGTACCGGAGTTTTCCAAGGAAAAATTCTTCCATGTACCGCCAAACACAACGCAGTAGATAGCACGCATCAAGTTTGTATCATCGGGATCAAAACTCCTTCCTGGGCAACCATACACCTTGTCACTGCGCAGAGAGCCAAGCTGGAAGGTGGCCAATCGTTCGATGTCACCCTCCAATTTGGTCTCTACGAACGAGCGTATCAATTCTTGCGCTTCCATCATCATGCCTCCTCTGTTTCAGTTGATAAAACATCATAAGCCATATCAAGGATATGGTACAATTTCTCCACTGGCATTGCACAAGCGTCAGGGATATAATTGACACGATAACTCTCCCGAGTATTATCATAATAGAAGTTCAGACTGCCGTCTGCATTTGCGATATTGTGTCCGTTTTGGTCTGTGATATTGTCCGCACCATACAGATTCTTGTATGCCTCGAACAGCGTTTTGGCCGTCTCGCGTTTCCCGACAACATCAATGCAAAGAGAACCATAAGCAAGAAACAAGAGCTTCAAGCGAGCGTTTCCGGGCAAAGTACCTTCCTTAGAATACAATACAATTTCGCTGCCCGAAAAGTTACCATAATTCTTGTAAGTTTCCACTGACCGCTCATCGGCATATTTGAAATCAAGCATTTCCTTGTATTTTTCAACAATCGCCGGTATCACCTTATGCCGCTCGGAAGTAATCATGATGCAGTTTACGCAACCTTGCCAGAGTGAACCTGTTCCATTACTGTTCACCCATACTTTCATCATGTCGATGTCCATGTCATACAACCACCTCAGCACTCGCATTTCCTTCTCGCTGTGAAGACGGCGGTACAAAGTACGCAAGTTGCCCTTGGCCTCATCCGTCCAATATCCGTCTGTACGCAGAATAAGTTCATGATCTTCTTCTGCTACATCTTTAAGAAGAGCAATCCTTTCCTCTGAGGTTTCACAATCAAGGAGCTGGCAGAACAACCGCTTTAATTCGGATTGAGTGTTCCATATTGTCAGACTGCGAAGATGACGGTCTGCACCACGATTGGTGATGTTGATATTGGTCATATTCTTTTTCATTCCCGTCCAATCATAGTCGCGGCACAACACGGCACGAATCAACAGATAGTTCTTGGCGAGTTCGTCGGTTACACCACTCTTACCAAACACATATTTTACGTTTTCCGTTCTCTTCCGATAAACGTCAATATCCATTCCTTCCTCATAATAGAATGTCACAAAACCTTGCATGAAATCGTCGGTATCAGCTTGATAGAAAGCAGCCTTCCATTCCTTATCTTGCAGTATTTGGCGAGCCTTGGTTGCCTCATTGTCAAGATAGCGGTTGCCCCGACGGCTGTCATTGAATCCGACAATCGCCTCATAGGGATGCTCCCATGCCTTAAAATCTTTATCGTCGCTGGGCTGATAGTTGAGAGCCTCGTTGAGCAGTCTGGTCAATGTGATTTGCGGCATCAGTTGATTGATGTCCGTATTCTGTACCATCGAATGGGCGAAACGCATCCATGCTGAGAAACGTTCCTCGTCAAACTCTTCCATTGTCTTGATGTGGTCGATGTATTCGAACACAACAGACAGGATAATCATCTGTCTGCGTCCCATTTTCTCGCTACTAACACTCCAAGGTTGCCAGTCACGAGATGTTTCCCAAGGAGCGGTGAGTGAGTCAAGGATTATCTTGCCTGTTCGTGCATCACATAGGAAGTTGAGCAAGTGCTCCAGTTGACGTATCAAGTCAATACCTTTCTCCTTTCCTTTAGCTATGATCTCAGCATATCTTCCAAACCCAAAATGGCGCTCAACATCCGTATTCTTTGAGAAGAAATCAAACAGAGGGTCATCGGCAAGACTCAACTCTCTTGACTTTTCCGCCAGCAGAATACTCTTGTTGGCAAAGAAACGTTGTATGAAACGGAAGAACCTTCGGTCGCACTCCTTGCTGCCAGAATCGTCTGTACCTTCCGGTTTCTCCCAAAACAGATTGGTCCATCTGCCATCTATCAGCGATGAGAAATTGAGCCAGTAAGGAACATTGCGTTCTGCCACGCTCAATGTCATGGGTACCAGTTCTGCATATTTTTCCTTCATATAGCCCACGAGGTCGGCCTTGAAATTCTCAAAAGGCGTAAGTTGCAATCCACGTG
>CAVCDC010000049.1:0-18974 GCA_963600865.1 Firmicutes bacterium CAG:103 | reverse complement strand
GGACGACTATGAAAAGAAGATTTTTTATCGTTTTGATGATGTGCTGGACGGCTTCTTGCTTCGAGGCCTCGGCGCAAGTGGAGAAGCAGGAGGCTGCCCGGGATTCCGTTGTCCTCGAAGAGGTGGTGGTGAAGGCGGCGCGCGTGGTCAACAAGGCCGACGGCAAACTGATATTCCCCAGTGAGGCACAGAAGGAACATTCCCATTCGGGATTCGCTCTACTGGGCAGTCTGATGCTGTCCAACATCCGAGTGGACGAGGCCGGCCATTCCATCGTGGCCGTAGACCAGAGGGGCAGCGTGCAGGTGCGCATCAACGGCATCATCGCGAGCCTGCACGAGGTGCAAGCCCTCGACGTGGCCACGGTGACGAGCGTGGACTTCATCAACGACCCCGGCGTGCGGTATGGCCGCGACGTGGCCTATGTCATCGACATCCGCACCCGTCGCCCCTCCCTCGGCGCAAGCGTGGGCTTCGACTTCACCAATGCCCTCACCACCCTGCGGGGCACCAACGACGCCTTTGCCTCCCTCCACCAGGGCAAGAGCCAATTCCACCTCTTCTATGAACAGAGCTACGCCGACTATCCAGCCACCGACGTGCAGGAAGAGACGCAGTATCTGCTGGCCGACGGCACGGAGTATCGTATCTCCCGCAACTCCCTGAGCGGCAAGACCAAGAACTTCGGCAACGCCATCGAACTGAAGTACGCCCTTGCCGACTCGGCCTTGTATGTGTTCCAAACCACCCTTTCCACTGCTTTCAACAACCAGCCCCGCACCTTCGCCGAGCAACTGGTGAAGGAGACTGGAGGCGCGGAGACCATCGCCCACAGCAATGGCAAGAGCCGCGACTTCACCCCTTCGCTCGACCTGTATTTCTTCCGTCGGCTGGGCAAGCATCAGTCTTTGACTGCCGATGTCCTCGGCACGTATATCCGCACCAAGAGCGACAGCTACGACGACGAGGGCACGCCCTATGCCTACGGGGTGGATGGCGACACCTATTCGCTGATAGGCGAGACCATCTATGAGAACCGTCTGAAGCCCTTTACTCTTTCGGTTGGCGTAGACTGGAACTGGAAGTATATGAGCAATCTGTACAGTGGCGACGCTCGGAGCGAGAACGCCATCCATTCCTCGGTCATCTATGGATTCGTTCAGGTAAAGGGAAAGGTGGCGCGGCTGAGCTATTCGGCGGGGATGGGACTGAGCAACCAGCGTTATCGCCAGGCCGACTACCGATACAGTTTCTGGTTGCCTCGCCCCAAGGTAACCCTGGCTTATTCCCTCTCAGATGCCTGGCAGTTGCGCTACGACTTCGAGCTCAGCCAGCACGTGTCGCAAGTGGCGATGATTTCCGACGCCCGCATCCGCCAGAACAGCATGGAGTGGAAGGTGGGCAATCCTTCGCTCAAGCCCAACAGCAGGTATGAGCAATCGCTGACGATTTCCTACGCCAAGCCCCGCTTCGACAACGAGCTCATCCTGGATTATCGCATCAACCACCACTGCAACCTGGCGAAATACATCCGCACGACCGATAATCAATTTCTCTACACTCAGGCCAACCAGCCCCATTGCAACCTCTTGTATGCCATGGAGTCAGCCCGCTACGAGCTTATCCCCGACCATCTCACCCTTGCCCTGCAAGCCAGCGTAAACCGCTTCTTCAATCTGGGCGACGACTACAGCCATTGCTACACGGGCTACAACTACGGCGGAGCCATGCGCGGCTATTGGGGCCGGTGGACGGTGTCTCTGTATGCCGACAACGGTTGGCACTTCATGGAGGGAGAGAACATTGGCCACCAGGCCGCCAACATCCAGGGCTCCGTGGGCTATCGGCTGGGCGATTTCGACCTAAAGATTTATGTGCAGAATCCTTTTATGAGCCATCAGACGCAGCGGGCGGAGATAGTCAACGCCTTAGTGCGGAAGCAAGTGACTTATCGCAGCAAGGCAATGGGCAACCTGGTGCAGCTGTGCGTGGCGTGGCGCATCAACCGAGGCAAGGAGGCTCGCAATATACAGCAAAGCATCCGAAACAAGGAACGGGAAACGGGGATATTGAAGTGAAAAAAGCGGTTTTACTTGCATATATGCGCTTCTTTTAGTACTTTTGCCATGGGTTTTGTGGAATTCCACATTACTCATTATGTAATAAAGTGAATGAAAAGAAACACAAGGTTATATGTAATAACAAGACCGAATATTATAATAGGTGTAGTCTTTCTTTTGCGCGGGGCATCGCCCTGCGTGGCGCAAAAGTTGGGGAAGGAGGACTATTACTATGTGCTCAATACCCAGCAGGGATTGGCCGACAACCACGTGCTCCAAATGACGCAGTTGCCCGACGGCAGGATGGCGGTGCGAACGCAGAGGGGCATCAATATCTATGACGGCAGGCGATTCCGCTTCATCCCGCTGGACGAGGCCAAGGCACAGCGACTGGCTAACTACGACGGGCAAACCCATCTCTATGCCGATGCCAACGACAGGCTCTGGGTGAAGGACTGTCATCGGGTGTATTGCATCGACTTGGCGAAAAACCAAGCGATGCTCCAGCCGCTGGATTCCCTTCGGAAAAGCCTTCGGAATGGTCTTCGGAAAGATCTTCGGAAAGGTCTTGGGGAGGCGGATGACTCCATCTCCGACCTTTTCGTTGACGGCAAGCGATGCGTGTGGGCCATTATGGGAAAGAGGGCTGTTTGCACATCCGACGGCAGGGAGATTCGGCTGAGGGAAAGCTGGGGGCATCTGCAAGACTTGGATGCGGCGGGCGATTATGTCTACACCTTTCATTCGCTCGGCACGGTGGCGGCTTTCCGAGATGGAAAGTTAGCTTATACTCAGTCAGCCTACTCGCCCTCCGAGGCATTGTATTATCAGAACACTTCGCTCACTACGCAAACCATGAGCGGGCAATTCTATCAAATCAAGACTGGCTATGATGTGGAGCGGCGAACGAACACCTCCGTCTTCCTGGGTTTCGACCCCGAACGCCGCAAGTATTTCAAGATCTTCTCTTGCGACTATGTGTTGCATACGCTGAACATGTCGTCGGATAACCAGGCCTTGGTCAGCACCCAACGGGGCTATCTGATGTTCGACCTCAAAGTGGGGAACGCGCCACGGGAGGTGAGAGAGTTGGCCTTGCCCGACGGCAAGTCGCTTACCACGGGCATCAACACGGTGTATCACGACCGGGAGGGAGCCATCTGGCTGGGCACCTATAACGATGGTCTCATCTATGTGTCGCCCATGCTGGGGCTCTTCTTCACGATAGACAAGCCTTGGTGGAAGTCGGGCTGGGTGCTCTTGCCGATCGCCTTGCTGGCGCTCCTGATTGTCGTGATTTTTCTATATTTCAGAAAGAAGAGAGAGACTTCTGTCGTGGAGGAAGGGGCGGCTCTGTGTGATAAAGAGGGCGAACCCGAGACTCTCCCCGAAGAGCAACCTGCTGCCGTCGTTGAGAAAGAGCCGGAGTTCGTGCGAAACCTCCGCGCTCTGGTAGAGCAGCATCTGGAGGACAGCGAGTATGGCGTGGAACAGCTGGCCCACGACCTCTGTATGGAGCGAACAGGGCTTTACAAGAAGCTCACAGCCTTGACCGAGACAACCCCTGTTGCTTTCATTCGACAAGTTCGTCTTCAGCGTGCCGCGGCCTTACTGGGGGAGGGAAGACTTTCTGTCAATGAAATCGCCGAGCGCACGGGGTTCAGTTCGCCGAGCTATTTCACCAAATGCTTCAAGAAAGAGTTTGGCGTATTGCCTTCGGAATACAAGTGAATGAGCACGGGAAAGCCTTTGGCAAAGGTCCTTTCCATGCATTATTCAACAAATTTGCCATTTGAATCTTCATTTGTTTTAGCCCCTTTCCAAGATTTAGCCTTACCTTTGCTGCCGATATTCTGTACTTCGGAAGAAGGGGAAGTTATAGAAGTTAAAAGAAGTTATCGCTTCGCTCAGAAGTTAAAGACAAATGCTTTAGTGGGAGAGACTCCGCAAGTAAAGCTGATGTCCCTTAACTTCTCTAACTTCCCTTAACTTCTCTAACTTCCCAAATATTAATAATAATAAATTAAGGTATGCTAAAGAACTTATCCCTCATCGCCCTTTGGAGCATCACTGCCATGGCAGTCCCAAGCCCAGCTTGTGCCAAGAATGTGCAGACAGTCAATGCCCGGAAAGGCACGGATGCCGTTGCAGTCACATGGCAAATTGCTAACCAAATCGTAACCATCGAGTTTTATTCTCCCTCTATCGTGCGCATCGTGAAATCGGATGCCGACAATCCACAGTCCGCCAGCAAGAAGAGCTACTGCGTCATCCTGATGCCCCGTCAAACGAAGGGCGTGGATATTCAGGAGAGCGGCGACATCGTCAGCCTGATGTCAAAATTTTTGACCGTGCAGCTCGATCAGAAGACGGGCGAGATTCGCTTCCTCTCCAAGGAAGGCAAACCGCTCCTAACCGACACGAAGACCACCCTCGAAGCCCGCAGCGACGAGGCCAACAAGGGCAAGTATCGCATCAAGCAATCTTTCGCCCTCGCCCCCGACGAGGCAATCTATGGCCTGGGACAGCTGCGCGACACTCACATGAACCAGCGCGGACGCCACGTGGAACTTTGGAACCACAACACTTATATCGCCATCCCTTATTTTACGAGCGAAAAGGGCTACGGACTCTATTGGGACAACGCTGGCAAGACCTACTTCGACGATGACAATAAGCCCTCGGGAGCCACATCCTTCACCAGCGAGGTGGGCACTTGCGCCGATTATTATTTTATGTATAAAGACGGCACGCAGGACGGCGTGATCGCCAGCATCCGTAAATTGACGGGCCAGGCGACGATGTTCCCCAAGTGGGCGATGGGATTCTGGCAGAGTCGTGAGCGATACAAGACCAGCGACGAGCTGGCCGGCGTACTCGACAAGTATCGCGAGCTGCGGATTCCCATGGATGCCATCGTGCAAGACTGGCAATACTGGGGATGCGACAGCAACTGGAATGCGATGAAATTCCAAAATCCCTACTATGTGAACAAGGTGGGCGACCCTGCCTGGAGCAAGTATCTGCCCGACGACATGAAGAGCATGAAGGCGCAGGGCGAGCCTCGCCTGAAGAGCCCCGAGGAGATGGTGAAGTATGTGCACCGGAACAATGCGCACCTGATGATCACCATCTGGCCCACCTTCGGCCCCTGGACCGACCAATACAAGGACTTCCAGAAGATCAACGCCCTCCTGCCTTTCCATACATGGCCGCAAAACTGCGACGCCCGCCCCTACGATGCCTACAACCCGAAGGCGCGAGAGATCTATTGGAAATATCTCACCCATCTCTACAACATGGGCTTCGACGCATGGTGGACCGACTCCACCGAGCCCGACCATTTCGAGAAGGAGGGCGACCAAGACTATCAGACCTACGACGGATCCTGGCTCAGCGTGAAGAACGCCTACCCCCTGGTTCACAACAAGAGCATCTACGAGCATCAGAGAGCCATGAAGGGCAACGAGAAGCGATCCCTGCAGATGACGCGCAGCGGAGCCTTCGGCATCCAGCACTACGGCACGTTCTCGTGGAGCGGCGACATCATGGCCTCCTGGCAGGAGATGAAGCAGCAGGTGCCCTCGGGACTGAACTTCTCGCTCTGCGGCATCCCCTTCTGGAACACCGACCTGGGCGGATTCTTCTATTGGGACTACGAGCAGAAGGCCACCAACCCAGCCGTGCAGGAGTTGCAGACGCGCTGGATGCAGTGGGGCACGTTCATGCCCCTGATGCGCAACCACTGTAGCTCGCCGATGCTGAGCGAGTTTTACGAGTTTGGTAAGCCCGGCGACTGGTGTTACGACGCCATGGTGGATGCCGTGAAGTTGCGCTACCGCCTCCTGCCTTATATCTATAGTATGGCTGGCGACTGCGTGCAGCGCAGTGGCACGATGATGCGCGCCCTGGTGATGGACTATGCCGCCGACAAGAAGGCATCCCGCCTGAACGACGAGTATCTCTTCGGCCGCAATCTGCTGGTGAAGCCCGTCACCGACCCGCTCTACACCTGGAAGGACAGCGAGAAGAAGGGTCACGCCATTTATCCCGACGTGAGGAAGGCCGCCGCTCCCGTGAGTGTATATTTGCCCGAGGGCAACAAATGGTATGATTTCTGGAGCAACGCCCAGTATGAGGGCGGACAGGACGTGCAGCGCCTTTGCCCCATCAATATCATGCCCGTGTACGTAAAGGCCGGCACCATTCTGCCCTTCGGTCCCGAGGTGCAGTATAGCTCAGAAAAGCCTTGGGACGATTTGGAGATTCGCGTCTATCCCGGAGCCAACGGCGAGTTTACGCTCTACGAGGACGAGGGCGACAACTATAATTACGAAAAGGGCAAGTTCTCCGAGATCAAGTTCTCATGGGACGATGCCGCCCGCGTGCTGAGCATCGCTCCCCGCAAGGGAAGCTACAAGGGCATGCTCCAGGGCCGCAAGTTCCGCATCGTGCTCGTGGGTGCTGACAGCGGTGCCGGCAATCAGCCGATGAAGGTTGACAAAACGGTGGAATACACAGGAAAGGCTGTGGAGGTTAGTTTGTAATAGATAGGCTGGGGGTTAGTTTGCCCCCAGCACCCTCCAGCCCTCTATCAGCCGGAAGAGCCTCGGCATGGCGGGCTTGTAGGCATCGGGGTAGGTGAGGGAATAGACGAAGAGCAGCCTGCCGCTCTTAATAAACTTTTCGTAATGGCTGTAGCCTTCGATGCGCACGTCGTTCTCATAGACGGGACCTGAGAGGAGAAAAGCATTTTCCTGTGGAAGCATCGTTCGGTCGGAATGGAGCCGATGAGCCAGAGAGTCGGCGCAAGATGCCAGATCGTGGCTGCGGTTCATCGTAACGTAACTCTCTAATACCACGTTGGCATGGTCGGTGAAGCTGAAGCGGGCGTAGCCTTGGTAGACGTTAAGCGAGGTGTCTTCCTTCCGAAAGAAGCAGGGGTAGCTTACTGTATAGCCGAAGTCGGGGTCGTGATACTCCCTCATTGGTGCCATCTCAATGCGAGTCTTGAACTCGGAGTAGGGAGTACGTCTATCTTCATCGTGCGTGATGAGGTAATAGAGATTCAATGCCACGACCACTATGGTTGCCACGATAAAAATCTTCTTCATCTTCATTGTCTTTGCTATGGTTCGGGCGCAAAGATAATGCTTCAGCTTATATTGGGCAAGAAAAGTGCATGACATTTGTCTGACATCGTTGTTTTCTCATGCTTTCCTCATCACCACGATATTAAACAATTTTTGTTACTTCATCCCCCTCAGCCGCTTGCAGAGCGGCAAGGTGAGCACGAGGCAGAGCACAGCGCCGCCTATCATCACGATGCTCGACGTGACCTCTATCTTTCCTATCGCGACGATGGGGCTGGAGATGGAGCCAGCCACGAAGCTCGCCGCTCCGAAGATGGCACTTGCCGCTCCAGCATTCTTGCGCTCGGCGTCGAGGGCGGTGGCAGTGAGGCCAGGCTGCATCAGTCCGAAGCTCACCATCAGGTAGATGTAGAAGCCCATCACCACCACCAAGGGCGTGTGCACGAAGAGGCAGAACGAGAGGCACACGGCGGCTATTAGGAAGTCGATGGCACCGCACTTTAGGGCGGTATTGGTGTGCTTGAACTGCGGGGCGATGGCCGCTCCCACGCCGATGACGAGGGCGTTCAATCCGAAGCAGAGGCTGAACTGCAGGGGCGACAGCCCGTAGCTCTGCTGCAGGATGAAGGGCGAGGAGGAGATGTAGGCGAAGAAGGTGAAGAAACAGGCCATCTCCGCCAGCGTGCTGAGGGTGAACGTGCCGTTACGGAACACGCGGAACAGGTTGGCGTACACCTGCATCACGCTCTTCTGGATACGCTTCTCGGGGGCGAGAGTCTCGGGCAGTCGCATGCTGCACACCATGAGGATGACGCCCACTCCGAGCAGCAGTCCGAACACGCCCTGCCAGTTGGTGACGCCCGCCATCACGCCTCCTATCACCGGGGCGCAAACTGGGGCGATGCCGTTGATGGAGCTGAGGATGGCGAGGAAATTGGCCAGCTCCTTGCCGCTATACATGTCGGTGCTCATGCTCTTGGAAATCACGATGCCGCCAGCACCTGCCAGTCCCTGAAAGATGCGCATGAGGTTGAAGATGTAGATGTTGGGGGCGAAGATGCAGAGCACGGAGGCGATGGCGAACATCAGCATCGAGCCTACGAGTATCTTCTTCCTGCCAAACTTGTCGGTCAAGGGACCGATGAACACTTGGCCTGCAGCAAGACCTATCATGCCCGTGGTGAGGCTGAGCGAAGCTAAGGCTGGTGAGGTGTGGAAGAACTCCGACATCTCAGGCAATACGGGCAGATAAAAGTCCGTTACGAATGGTCCAAATGCCGTCAGCATACCTAATGTGGCGGGTATGAATATACCAATTTTCTTTTTCATTATCCTTTGTCTTTTTACTTGTTACCTCTTCGATAAGAGTCTTGAATTCGGGTGCAAAGTTACCCCAAATCTTTCGTTGCGACAAAGTTGTTAACCTTTTTTAGAGGGATTTCTACAGTCTCCATGAGCATAATATTTCCATAATTGCGTTTCGAGGAATAATTTTGAGGATAGGGGAGAATAAACGGCAACGAGGATGTTTCGCCCCGATCATCTTGGAGCAGAAACATCCTCGTTTTTATTTTCTTTTGAAATCAGCTATGGAGTGTATGGGTTAGATTTCCCATGCACTGTCGTCCACATTCATGTTCTTGCTGGCTTCCTTGATCTCGTTGGCATTCATAGAGAGCGTGTTCTCTGCCTTGATGTCAAAGCCGTCCAGTTTGCTGGTATCAACCTTGGCGTTGATGGGGCGTCCTTCTTCGGTGAAGTTCTTCTTATAGGTAGCCAACAGTTTCTCTTGCTGCTTCAGTGACTTCTTCTGTTTTTTAGCCATCTTGATGTCGTCGAGACTTGCGAGGACACCAGTAGCCGCACCTACACCAGCACCTACAGCAGCACCAGAGCCACCACCAGAAACCAAACCAGAGACAGCACCAAGGGCAGCGCCACCACCTACTTTCAGGAGGATGTTGCCTACAGCCTGGTTGATTTTCTTGATCTGAGCTTCTACGGTAGACTCGCTTCTAATGTTTTCAAACTGGTCGACGAGGAATACGTAGTAGCTGGGCGTGCCGTCAGCGTTCATCACTTGATTGCCCTGAGCATCCACCTCGTTGACTTTACGCAACTTGTAGACTGGAATCTTCGACCAGTCAATCTTTTTGGTCGAATCGGCAGCGGTTGTGCTCGATGAACTGTTGTCAGCCACGGTTGAAGTAGCTGCCTTGGCAAGTTTCTTCAGGAATTGTGCGTTTGCTTGGCTGCTTGTGAGCATGAGAGCAGAGACAGCAACCACCTTGATTAAATTTGTTTTTTTCATAAACCTTAATTATTAGTATTGTTAAGTGAATAGATGATTTTACTTCGTGACGGTGTACATCTTGAGCCTTATCTGTCTCTTGTTGTATTCGCCTTCTGACTGTAGCATGATTTCCTTGGCATCCATGTACTTGATCTTGACACGGTCGCCGTAGCCCACAGGACGGAAGAAGAAACCTTTGGGCAAATCCTTACGTACGAGATGGATGTCGATGACACCCATGTTGTCCGACTCGCCCAACTGCCTGAAGTGGGAAGCGTCGTCGCCCACCATGCTGAGGAACTTCCTGTCGTTCTTATAGTCCTTGACAGAGGGCGTTTCGTCACCCGAGTAAGCCCACAACTCCACGTTGCCCAAGGTGCCGTCCTCGTAGAACCCAGAATAGTCGTTCACCCATTTGGCTATCGTAAATTTCAGGTCGAGGGGCATCTCTTCGATGAGCTTCTCCAGTTTGGTAATACGTTCGGCATAGAAGTCACAAGGATTATACTTGTTCAGCACATTGAGGAACTCCACTGCACCAGCAGCATACTTCACCACGTCCTTCTGATTGGCCTCGCCAGCCTGTCTCATCTTCTTCATCATGGAGAGAGAATACATGGCATATTGCTCGTAAAGCAGACAAGTGTCACACTGCTGAATGTTTCCCTTGATGGAAGGGATGATGTCGGCAGGCGTGTCCTTGGCGTTGAGCGCATTGGCAAAGTTGCGGCGCGCGTTGTCATACTGTCTCAGACCATACAGGCGGGCACCCTCGCTCATCATGGCGCTGCACTCTGTGACATAGACCTTTTCCACCTGTTTGAGCAGCAAGACGCCATAGCACAGTTTTACCCTCGGTCCCAACGGTTCAAGGTCTATCTGTTCGCGGTTGGTACCATTGGCAAATACGTCGATGTGCATAGCCTCGCGGTATTCCTCTTCTGCTTCATGCAGTTTCTCCTCCATGGCGTCGCGCTTGTTCCACTCAGCGTCAGAGGCAGAAGAGCCCTTTTGGTTGATGACCTGCTGGACGGCTTCAAACTCCTTGCGTGCCTGTTCTACGGCATTCTTAAGAGTCTTGATGTTCTCCCAAGGGATGATGATGCTCGTGATCTTGATAGACTGGTCGTTCTTCTTCTTCTCCTGCGTGACTTTGGCATTCAACTTGGAAGGCACTTTCACCTGCAGGTCTTGGATGGTAGAGGAAATCTCCACCTCGGCAAGTTTCTGGTCGAGGATGGCATCATTTCCCTTCGTTTGGTTCTCCATACGGATAGGATTCTTCACATATCCGATGGTATAAGCCTTCATGAAGTCAGGTTTGAGCGAAACGACAAAGTCGGTCTTGTAAATTTCGCCGCGTCTGTTGACCTCAATCTTCGGTGTCTTGTTGTCTTTGAGGTCGATGACGATTTCGTAGGCATAGAGCCCGTCAGACCCCTTACCTTTGGGAGTGATGGCAGGACTCTTGGCGTTGTTGATAGTGATGACCAGGTCGGAGAGGTCGGAGAGGAGGAGCACACCGCCTTTCCCCGACAGGGCAGCGATGCAATCCTTGTCATTGTCTGGACTCGCCGATATGAAGTCATCTTGAGCGTGCATTGCCAAGGAAAACACGAGGAGTGTCAGTAAACAGAGAAATCTTTTCATAGTCGTGTGATGATAGTGATTGATTATAAATCGAAACCGCCGAGGGTGGAAATGTCATCGTTGGGCTCCTGTCGCTTGCCGCCAGCCCATTGCGGTTGCCATGTACGTACATGAATGATCGGCGCACTGCCGTCCTCGGGGAAGTCCCAGAGCAGGAAGAGGTAGCCCTCGTCGCTATAGTTGCTCGACTTCCATGACTGGTGGAGTCTTACGCCATACTTCGTAGGGTCTTTTGTGGAGCGTGTGATGCCTTGGCAACCTCCAGCCTCTCCATGTTCACCTATCTGACTGAACTTCACGTCAATCCATTTGTTGCGCATGAACGCCAACTTCAGGTTATTGATGTACTGCTGTTTGTTCTGCTTGGTATATTCCACCTTGAATGAACTGTTCTGCGAGTCGCTCATCTTCTTCTTCATCACCACCTTACCCGTGATGATCAGCGCGTCGTCACTGAACATGTCCTCGATGGTCTTCAGGTCCTTCATGTTGTAGGCAGTGCGAAAGCGCTCCACATACTGCAGAATGATCATCTGCTTCTCCTTGTCCACCACCGAACCGCATCGCTCCATGCTCTCGGCAGTCTGTGCGTCGAGGGCAAACCTGAAGTCTGTGAGGTTGCCCCTGTTGTCAAACTCCACCACTGCTTCCTGGTAGTTGCCCAGTCCGAAGTTTTCGTCCTCGGGGGTGATGATGAGAGGGATGTGGCTTACCATCATACTTCCGTTTTTGAACAACCAGCAGCGTTCCACCACTTCCTCGTCGTCGCAGTAGAACGGTGTCACAGCCCACAGACGAGCCAAAGACTTTTTGGAGAACTCATCCATCTGCAGGTCTTTCACAGAGACGGGCACCTTTGCCTTCTGCGCCCTGTTAATCTCGGTGAGCACGGCGGCAAGGTTTCTCGCGGCATTGTCCACCGCCGCAGTTCGTGTCTGACTGTCGTCAGTGGTGAGAGTTACTTCCACAGCCCTCGTCTGCAGGGAGCAAACTAAGCAGAGCGCAGAGAGAACGGCATATTTCAGTTTCTTTATTTTCATCATTGTTTATGTCTCTTGTTGTAAGAATCGTCTTATATATAAATAAGGATGCTCATATATAAAGATGTACATATATACTAATCATGTGAAAGTTGTGGAGGCTTATTTCAAGGTAAACCCGATGGCTCCACATCCAGCATAGTTGGTCACTGCGTCAGCCTGTCCGGTCATGACGTTGGTGCGGTCGTTGCCCGGAGAGAGGACAGCCTTCACGTTGCCGTTCTTGTCATAGATGGCAAGATAATAGTTCTCTGGCTTGGAAAGCGACGCATATCGGGCGTAGTGACCTATCTTACCCTGCGCCTCCATCTCCTTGATGAGCGAAGCCATCTCCGCATACTGCTGGCAGCGGGCTATCTTCGTCACAGGTTCGGGGTAAGCACTTGCAGTTTGGCTCTTCACTGGTTCTACGGTAGACTTCATGTTTTCCTGGTAGTCGTTGTTAACGATTTCCGTATTGTCAGCCGACTGGATGTTGCTCTTCTTCACATAGATGAAGCTGCGGTACATGTTGCCTCGGGGTAGGGAGACTGTCGACCAAAGTTCCTTTCTGTCGCTGACGATGAAGTCGTTGCTCTGTCTGAGTTTCTTCTGCGTAGCCGCCCATTCGTTGATTTCCTGGTAGAGTATTTCCTCTGCCAGGTCTTTCGCCTCTTGCTCCGAAGCGGCGGTGGCTTCGGCGTAGATATACTGGCTGCTTTTCTTGATCTTGTTGATTTCCTTCTTCTTCTCGTCAACAGACTGCGCCGAGAGTGTAATCGAAGGAATCAGCATGAGAGCCATGACCAGATAGCGTATGCTCGTTGTTCTCATAGTCTTTTGCGGTTTTAGCTATTGATGAATGTTCTGAGTAAAGAACTTTTCCGTCACGTTCTGCAGGGGGATGTAGGCAAACACGGTACCCTTGATACCCGTCTTCTCGCCGCTGATGATGCCCACAGGCACCTCTACGGAGAGCACATGACAGTAAGCCATCTTTTCGTTGTAGGCGAAGAGGGTGCCCGTGACGTTCTGGCTGTCTGCGGTCTTGATACCGAAGAAGAGTTTGCATCCCTCGTTCTTGCAGTAGTCGATAAACTGCTGTAGGGTGATGTCCGCCTCGTCCTGTTTGTATCCATACTTGTCAAGTTTCAGATGCATGGGGATGGTGTCCCTGAACTCGCCCGTCAGCATGATGTTGCTGATGCTTATAGATGTGTTCTTGCGACTGCAATAGAGTTGGCGTTTACCATTAATCTCGGTGAGATAGATGTCGCCCCTTATCATGTCGCTGAGGAACTTCCCGTTGTCGATGACGATCATGTTCTTGGAACGCGAACCCTTGGCGTTGACCCATGAAGGAATAGTCTCGTCGTAGGCGAGGGGGTTGATACGCACTAAATTACGGCGCATCATCTCTTCCAGTTCTACGGCATTAGCACCTAAGAGCAGTTGGCAGTCGGAAGGGAAGGTAAGGCTCACGGTCTGTCCCTTTACAGTCCATTTGATGCGGTACATCCTGCGCTTCACCTCGTCAATAGAGAAAGACGAGGTCGTATCGATGCTCTGCAGCAGTTTTAGGTTTCCCTGGCTCATGACCACCTGGTCGATGTCCATCCTTTCCTGTGCACTTCTGCCGTCCATTTTCATGTCCAGTTCGAGGAAGTATCTCTCGATGAAGTCGAAGACGGGGGATTCTCCGTGCATCTTGACCACCTCGTCGTCAAACAGTTTGTAGCCTATATGAGAGACATCGCCGTAGACATTGGTCTTCACCCTTACCTTTCTGCCATAGGCTTTGAAGGATTCTGACGGCGACAACTCCGTCCTTCCGAGGGCAGCAGCCATCTTCTCCAAGCGTTGTGTATGGAAGGTGTTGGCTGCATGAGAAGACCATGCAGCCAACAAAGTCCATACTATCGTGAGAAGGAGTCTCATGGTTTCACAGCAGTAATGTCCCCGTCATGATACCAATATCCGATGCCACCGGAAACGATTCCGTCACGGAACTCACCTTCAAACTTATCTCCAGGTTGAGCCACGAAGTCCTTGCTTGCCACGATTTTATGAGCCGCGGTGAAAGTAATTGTTCCATGTCCATGAGGCTTCCCGTTCCTCGTTTCTCCGCGGTAAGTACCGTAGCCCAAGCGCACGGAGCCAGTACCGGCAACAGATGTGCCTGAAGTAGTCGTCGTGGTAGACTTCTCTTTTGCGTCTTCCTTCTTGCCATTCTTCTCCTTGGCTGGTTCTGGCTTTGGCTCATCTGGCTTCGGTACATCTTCCTTCACGGGCTCCACCTTAACGGTCTGTGCAGAGTCCTGCTTCACTGTGTCTTTCGGCTCAGTCTGCTGCGTCTGTTCAGCCTGGGGTTTGTCCTTTGCGTCTTTGGCATTGTCACTACCGCCGAGAGTAAAATAGGCAGTAGCGCCGCCGATGACAGCCAAGGCGACCACGCCACCGATTACCTTTTTGCCATGTTTCTCCCAAGCCGTGAGAGGGCGCGGCACCTCACGCAGAGGTTTGCCGCACTCCTCGCAGACAAAGTCTTTTCTACCCGTGATGATCTGTACTGTCTTGTCCTTGCATTTCTGGCAGGAGTCGCTAAGACAGATGCCATATCTTGCTCTTAATCTATCGTTACTTGTAGCCATGTTTTCTTTTGTTTTATATTGTTTGTAAATTTGATGTTACTTTAACAAGGCATTGGCGGAGGCGTAGCACCACCAGGCATAGGAGGTGTCATGGGTGGTGGAGCCGGCGCAAAGAGCGGTTTGAGGACATCCACTTGTCCAGCTGGCAACCATGAAGGCATTCCCTGCATCCACACCATGGTCTGCTCTGTGAGCTGTTTGGTGGTAGTAAACTGCTTGCAGGTCTGCCAGTCGTAGGGACCGTAAGCCTGACCACCTACGTTCATGTGCAGTGCAATGACTGGGTCGGCAGGTGGCATGATAGGAGGCGGCACGGCTCCAGGAATAGGAGGAGGCACAGCTGCTCCAGGCTGTTGAACTGGTGGTTGTCCGACTTGTGGCTGAGCCATAGCTTGCAGCGCAGGCTGAGGAGCTGGTTGACCGAAAGGTTGCGGGGCAACAGGCTGAGCCTGCATGGGTTGGCCAAAAGGCTGAGTAGCAGCAGTCTGTCCGAAAGGCTGTGTCGCCTGTGTCGCAGCCGCCTGTTGTGCTCTGAAAGCAGCTTCTGCGGCATTGATTTCCTCGTCGCTCTTGGCGAAGAGAGAAGGTAGTTGCTTTCCGTCGCCCTCGCTGTGCAACAGGATGGCGTTAGCCATGTCCGTAGCGAGGTTGCCCGAATTGAGGAATCGCTCGTAGCGTTTCTTATAGTCGCCCATCCAGTCGATGGCACGTATAGGGAAACAGTACTGTACAGTGATAATAGACAGTTCGTCCTTGCGCAGACTCTTTCTGTTGACCGTGATGGAGGTGCGCGCCGTACTCTGGTTGAATGAGTTCTTGAAGGCAGCCGCCAGTTTGTCAGCAAACTTCTTCAGTCCCGGGTTGTCGTCAGAAGAGGGGATAGAGACGAGAATCGCCTTCTTGTTGATGCTCGCAGGGTTGGTAGGACTGAGGTTGCCCTCGTTGTTGCGCAGGTGCAACTGAATCTGGTCTGTGTTGAGCTTGATGAACACGCCGCTCTGACTGACAATCTTCGTAGCGAACGCCTTGATGTCATCGTCCGTTCTCAGTTTCTGCTGCAGTTGGGTAAGGATGTTCAGTCCGAGTACCTTCTTGTCGCTGTCCGCTTTCTCGTCATGGCGCGCCTTGACAATCTCAGAGAGTTTGATGTCGAAGGCATCAGTAATGTCGTCGATGCTGATGTCGGCAGCCAATCTTCCAAAGTTGACAAACTCCTCGGGCAGGATGCAGTCTCTCAGTTGTCGTGAGATGATAGGCATCTCTATCTTGTCCGTCTTGAGCTCCTGTTCGAACTCCGACATAGTCTCGTCTTCGCTCACCTCAATGATGGCACCCTTCATGTCCTCCAGTCCCTTGTTCACCTTGCGCTGGGCGGTCACGAGGCGCTCGGTCTCGTTGATTGCCTCGTTGATCTTCATGCCGAAGGCAGAGATGTCGGCATCCATCTTCCCGAGTTCGTTGAAGACCTTGGCGGCCAACTTCTTTGCAAACTCAAGAGCTACGATTCGCGTCTTGGAAGTATAGAACTCGGTGAGGTATTCCTGGTGGCGCGCATACTTGCGTTCACCCACGTTCACCATGCGTTGCAGTATGCCGAGGTCGCTCCATTCCTTGAGGTTCTGCTTGCGGTCTTCGTCGATAGCCTTGTATTCCTCCTGTTCGTCCTTGGAGACACCCTCCAGTTCGGTACGTATCTCGCCCACACGCTCTATGAGGAGCTTGGAAATCTTCTGCAGTTCGGTGATAGAGATGTCACCGTCCTTCCATTTCTCGAAGAATCCCTTCTCCACGGTGTGTCTTATCTCTCTCGCCATGTCGGGAATGGCCTTCTCCTTGCCAGCATAATAGTTCTCCACGCCGCAGTCACGGAAGAAGTTGGCGTAGGAGTCGCCCATGATGTTGTCAAGTTCGTTGAGCGGGCAGTCGGCCTTCTTGGCGTCCTGAGCGTAGTTTATTGCCTTGTCGTGCCAGTACTCATTGAACGCCATGAAGTCGTTGTCGTTCGGCAGAATCTTCTTTTCGAGCGTGAGGTGCTCCTCGTCGAGCATCCAGTTGGAGAGGTTCTCCTTGTTGATGAAGTCGTTGCGGTAGTCGCGGTTGCGCTCCTCGTTGGCAAAGCCCTGGTTCTCACGCCAGTTATTATACTTAAACTGATAGAGCACGCTCTCACCGATAGTGTATGTGATGTGCTTGAGCACCCTCAGTTCCGGGTACATCACGCGCTTGATGCCGATAGAGTTCACCTTCTTGGTCCTTGCCACAGGGATGCGTCCCGTCACGGGGTCTGGATTTCCTGCCTCGTCATATTCGAGAGCGAAGTCATCCATGTTTTCATATTTGTACGCGCGCACGATGTCACTGTTCACCTCGTCCTGGTCGTTGACGAAGAAGATGCGAGCGAAGATGAAGTCGCTGATCACCTTGGGCAGTTCTGAGAACGAGTTGATGGTGAGTCCGTTCTCGTTGACGTTGCTGTAGATGGTAAGACCGTTAGCCACACCCTTCACTCTGTCAGAGTAGTAGTCTGCCTCACCGCCGCCTGTCACGTCTTGCGGTTTCCATGCCCCTGCTTGTAGAGCGTTGAGCTCGTTGAGCGCCGCATATCCGTTCTGGTAGTATCTGCCCTGGTCCATGTCACTCTTCGGAAGGTTCATCTCCGGCATCATGGCGTAGACCGAGATGTAGGCACCGGGGAAAGCCTTGCGCGTCTGTATGATAGCGTCGACGATGGAGCCTGAGCCCGTACCACCGCTCAGTCCTGCGAAGATATGGATGGTCGTCTGACTGGAGTCGCCCGAGACATTGATGCATCGGCTGTAAGCGTCCTTCAGACTGTTGACATAGCCCACTGCATTAGCGGCAAAGAGGAGACGGCCAGCACGGCGCTTCTGTCCTGCAGCCTGTCCCAACGCTCCGATTGCCGTCTTCACGGCACCCACGTTCTGTACGATGCCCTTTACGGAAGGGTAGTGGTCTATGTGGTCAAGGATGTGTTCCACGTCCACAGCCTTGATGTTGAGGAATTCATTGTTGGTAAACGAGGCGTCCTGCCCCATGACACGGAAGTCGGCACGTGCCCTCCCGTCCTTGGACATCATCTCGTCAGTAGAGTCTACATAGAGCAGGGCAACGGGTTGCTTGCTTCTCTCTTCCTGGGTAGGGAACTCCTCGAACATTCTCATCTTGAATGCCTTGAGTATCTTTCCTCCAGTACCGCCTAATCCGACAAGGATGTGGTTGCTTGTGCAATAACTGTTTGTTGTCATGTTGATTAGATTTTTTATTTTTGATTGTTCATGATTTGGCTTTTTTAGCAGAAAGGCATCAGGTGTGTGTCTTTCTATCTCCTCCTTCTGCTGCTGGCACGCGGTCCTCTTCTCGACGTGTAGTCGCTGTGGGGAGAGTCACCGCCACGGCGTGTCCTGCTGCGGCGCTCAACGGCGTAGCCCACCGACATGGTCTTGATGACGACAAAGGCTCCCACGACGACAAATCCCAAGCACCACAAGAGCCGGTAGACGATGAACTCTTTGAGGTAGCTCACTATGGTCTCAGCCATGACATGGGGGAGTTCCTTCACTTTGTAGCCTACAAAATATCCGGAGTTGAAGAAGTTTCTGAGGATGGGGTATTCGACAATCAACTCGTCCACAATCTTTTCAGACTCTACTTTTGACACCTCACGGTCTTCTCCGCTGCCCAATGGGTTGCTGCCTAAGTACATCGACATAAGGTTGCCCAACATGTCCTTGCCGCGGTCTACGGCAGTGGTGGGCGCTGACTGGGCGACGATGCGTTCAAGCTGTTCTTCGTAGTAGTCGGTGGTGTTGATGATCTTGATGGCACCCGCTATCATGGTACACTGTATGGACAACAGCACAAAGAGCACAGCGCCTACTACGTATGTGGCGGGCGAAGCCGTGGCGTGTTTGTACCATCCCTTGATGAGAAGAAAGAAGAGCACCATGCAGATGATTCCAATGAGGATGCCCCAAACAAGACTTCCCATGGAGAAACGTACCATTTCAAAAAATGCGTTCATAGGCCTATTGTGCGTATTAGAGTTTTTATAACAATTCCTGCCACTTCGACAAAAAATATAGCTGCAAAGTTAATAAAAAACGTCAAATTGGGGGGTAACTATTCAGCTGCCCCTACAAACAGTTAGGGGTAGCTGTTAGCCTAATGGGTACGACTCATCTGCCATC
>CAVCDC010000048.1:0-19714 GCA_963600865.1 Firmicutes bacterium CAG:103 | reverse complement strand
GTGGAGTCGCCATTGCCCGATGACAATCTTTGGAGAGCCATAGCCCCCATTGACTAACTCTTTCTAAAAATCCATGCTTATGAAGAAGCCTGTAAAATGGGCGATTGGAGTCGTTTCTGCCCCATTCTTGCTCATCTTCTTGTTGGCCATATTGCTATATCTGCCCCCAGTACAGAACTGGGCTGTAAGGAATGTGGCAGCATACATCTCGGAGTCTACAGGCATGGACATCAGTGTCAGTCATGTCAACCTTTCTTTTCCTTTGCGGCTTCAGGTGGAGGGCGTAAAGGTATACCAACCCATAGATACCATAGGAAACACCACCCATCACACAACAGAAAGCAAGAAAGATACCATTGCGGACATAGACCGCATGTTGGTGGACGTGCAGTTGTTGCCATTGCTGAAGAGTCAGGTAATGGTAGACGAGTTGACATTCAACCGTATGCACGTCAACACATCCCACTTCATACATGAAGCCCGCATCAAGGGCAATGTCGGGACGTTGAGACTCCAGGCCCATGGCATAGACCTTGGGAAGGAGTTTGTCAATGTAGACAATGTCTTGCTTTCCGATTCCCGTCTGTCGGTAGAACTCAGCGACACCGTCCCTCCCGACACGACTCCCAGCACCAACTTCTGGAAAGTGAAGGTGCGCCAACTCAAAATCAAGAATACGGATTTTGCGCTCCACCTGCCCGGCGACACCTTACAGTTGAATACCTCTTTGGGCGATGCGTTGGCGCGCGATGCCTATCTTGACCTCTATAAAGGACTCTATCAGGTAGCCCATCTCGACCTGCAGCGCAGCAAGATAGCGTATGACAACTACCAGGCGGTACTCCTTGCCGGCAAGTCAATAGCTACGGCAGTACCATCTCCCGGCATGGACTTCGACCATATCGCTCTGCGGGACATGACCCTGTCGGCAGACTCTTTTTATTTCTGCAATTCCAATGTCGACGTGCGGATACGCAAGGCACAGTTTGCCGAGCGCAGCGGTCTGCGTGTCAACAGGATGGCAGGACGTTTCGTCATGGACTCCGTCAAGATACAGTTGCCGGACATGTATCTGCAAACGCCATACTCCACCCTCCAGACCACCCTGACAATGGACATGAATGCGTTTGCCGTCTCCGCTCCGGGCAAGTTGACCGCCATGCTCCGCGGCAAGGTAGGAAGGGAAGACCTCATGCTCTTCGCCGGAGAATACATGCCAGCCAAGATGCGCCAATACTGGCCATACTATCCCCTCAGCATAGAGGGAACCGTCAAGGGCAACCTGCAGTATCTGACCTATGACGGACTCAAGGTGCAGTTGCCTACAGCCTTCACCCTTTCTTCCTCAGGCAGACTTGCCAACCTCACAGCTCCCTCTCGTCTGAAGGCAGATGTGCAGTTGGACGCCAAGACCTACAACCTCAGTTTCATTACGGCACTGTTGGATCCCGCCACACTCAAGGAGATACGCATACCGAGCGGCATAGGAGTCAAGGGCAACCTGAAGGCAGACGGCGGTCATTATGCCACCCAACTCGCAGTGACGGAGGGACGGGGCAGGATGAATGTCCGTGCTTCGGTAGATACCAAGACAGGGAAAGACGGCAGCCTCGACATGCAGGCGTTGGCATATCAAGCCAAGGTCAATGCCGTCAACCTGCAGCCACATCATTTCCTTCCCCGTCAGGAACTCTATGCTTTCACAGGAGATATAGAGGCGGAAGGGAAGGGGACTGACATCCTCTCCCCGGCGACGCGGATGAATGCCAAGGTGCAGATACGAAAGATACACTACGCTAAATACAATACAGAAAACATCCAAGCCGTGGCACGTGTCGCAAACGGAAAGGTTCATGCCGACGTGGACAGTGAGAACGCTTATCTCACAGGGCGGTTGAGCCTCGATGCCCTCACCGATACCAAGGACGTGCAGGGAACGGTTGTCGCCGATGTCCGTCAGACAGACCTCTTCCTCCTTGGACTCACGAAGGCCCCCATGAAGGCAGCAGTGTGCGGTCATGCCGACTTGCGCTCCGACCTGAAGGAGCAGCACACGCTGCAAGCCATGTTCAGCGACATCGCCGTGAAGACAGAGCAGAAGACCTACCATCCGGTAGACGTGGTGGTAGACCTCATGACGCGCAGCGACACCACCCATGCCGTTGCCGACTGCGGTGACTTCCATCTCCGCATGGACACACATGGCGGATATAAGAAGCTACTCTCCCGTATTGACGCCCTTCAGAAAGAGGTCATGACACAGCTGCACGAACGCCGTATAGACCAGGAGCGCATACGCAGGGAGTTCCCCTTGGCACACATCTCCCTGACCACAGGACGTGACAACTTCATCTCACGCTTCATAGAGTACAACGGCTACCGCTTCAAGTCGGTGGACATGAACCTCGATGCCTCTCCCGTGGCAGGACTCACAGGCTATGTCAACATCGACTCCCTTGTGGCACAAGGAGTGCAGTTGGACACCATCCGTGCCAACATCCTCACCCGTGGCGACACCATCCGCTATACGGCACGCATACAGAACAACAAGAAGAACCCGCAGTATGTCTTCCGTGCAGATATCGACGGCGAACTGCAGGAGCGCGGCTCCAATATCAAGGCAAGCATCTACGATGCCAACGACCAGTTGGGCGTGAAGGTGGGGCTTGCCGCACTGATGCAAGAAAACGGCATCCGCGTCAGTCTTACAGATACCCAGCCCGTATTGGGATACAAGACCTTTACCGCCAACGATGACAACTACCTCATGCTCGGCAAGGACATGCGCGTCTCCGCCAACCTCCTGCTGAAGGCAAGCGAGGGGATGGGAGTCCATATCTACTCCAATGACGAGAACGAGGAAGCCCTGCAGGACATCACCGTCGGCATGAGTAACTTCGACCTCGACAAGATACTGAGCGTCATTCCTTACACGCCAGACATCTCGGGCATCATGAACGGTGACTTCCACGTGGTGCAGACCAAGGAAAACCTCTCCGTGGCATCCAATCTCACGGTAGACAACCTCGTGTACGAGAAATGCCCGATGGGTAATGTCGGAACCGACTTCGTCTATATGCCGAAAGATGACGGCACCCATGCCGTCGACGGTATCCTGAAGTACGAGGGCGAGGAAGTCGCCACCATTCAGGGAACCTACAAGTCGGAAGGTGACGGCTATCTCGACGCAAAACTCGCCATGAACAAGTTGCCGCTGCACTTCATCAACGGTTTTGTGCCCGACCAGCTCTTCGGTCTGAAGGGAAGTGGCGAGGGTGAGTTGGCAGTCAAAGGCTCGCTGAGCAAACCGCAGGTGGACGGTGAGATCTACCTCGACTCAGTATACCTCGTGAGTGTACCTTACGGAGTGTCCATGCGCTTCGACAACGACCCCGTCCGTATCGTGGGCAGCCAGTTGCTCTTCGAGAACTTCATGATGTACGCCAACAACGACAGTCCGCTCAACATCCAGGGCTATCTCGATTTCTCAGACTTGGACAAGATGATGCTCGATATCAAGATGAAGGCACAGAACTTCCTCTTGGTAGACGCCAAGGAGAATGCACGCTCAGAGGCGTTCGGTAAGGCATACGTCAATTTCTTCGGTAGTATGAAAGGTGCCCTGAGCAGTCTTGTGATGCGTGGCAAGCTCGATGTCTTGGGAAATACCGACATGACCTATATCTTGCGTGAGTCAGAACTGACGACCGACACCCAACTCGATGAATTGGTGAAGTTTACCGACTTCAGCAGCGGGAAGGAAGAACCCGTCGTGCGTCCCAAGATAGAAGGCTTTGACATGCTCCTCGGGATGTCGATAGACGAGTCGGCACACATACTCTGTGCCCTCAACGCAGACAAGTCCAACTATATCGACCTGATGGGTGGCGGTGACCTGCGCATGACCTACAACCCCGTGGACAACCTGCAACTCTCGGGCAAGTACACCCTCAACAACGGCGAGATGAAATACTCCCTTCCCATCATCCCTCTCAAGACCTTTACCATCCAGGACGGCAGTTATATAGAGTTTACGGGCGATCCCCTCAACCCCTCTCTCTGCATCACTGCCACGGAGAGTGTCAAGACCACGGTCAACGAGGGTGAGGGAACGGGTCGTACGGTGGACTTCCTCTGCGGTGTGAAACTCTCCCAGACACTCAGTCAGCCCGGTATACAGTTTATCATCTCGGCACCCACCGATATGACGATGCAGGACGAGCTGAACACCATGAGCCTTGAGGAGCGTGGCAAGGTGGCGATCACGATGCTTGCCTCGGGCATGTATCTCTCCGGCGGAAACACCAGTTCGTTTACCATGAACAGTGCCCTCAGTTCGTTCCTCAACTCGGAGATCAACAACATCGCAGGAACAGCCATGCGCTCCATCGGCTTGGACATCGGCATGACGGTAGACAACTCGGTCAATGCCGCCGGCGCCATCCATACCGACTATAACTTCAAGTTTGCCAAGCGCTTCTTCAACAACCGCCTCTCTTTCAGTGTGGGAGGACAGGTGTCTTCAGGAGCCGAGATGGAGAACAGTATGCGCAACGATGCTTTCTTCAATAACGTAGAGATACAATACCGACTCAACGATGGAGCCAGCCAGTATATCCGTGGGTTCTATAACAACAACACCTACGACTGGTTGGAGGGACAGATAGGCGAGTATGGCGTCGGTTTCAAGTGGCAGCGCAAACTGCAGAACTTCCTCGACATCTTCCGCTTCAATACCGACAGTCAGACACCACCGGCAGACAGAAGCAAGAGTCCTGCTGCGGGTACGACACCTGCAGACTCCGTCAATACCTCAACATCAAAAGCAAAGTCCCATGGAAAAGAATAGATTCGGCAGCGGCTTCCGTCTGCTACACCATATATATATGATGGCAGGGCTGTTCACAGTACCCCTGTCCATACTGCTGTTTTCGGCGTGCTCTTCTACCAGTGCCTTGAAAGAAGGAGAACAACTGTTTACCGGACTGAAGAAGATAGAGTACACCGACTATGCGGAGAGCAGTTATGCCGACTCTACCATCATAGAGATGGAGTCGGTGCTTGCGTCTGCCCCCAATGGTGCCCTCTTTGGTAGCAGCTACTACCGCACGCCCTTCCCTGTCCGTCTGTGGATATGGAACGCTTTCTCACAGTCGAAGGGAGCCATTCCCCAGTGGCTCTCCCGCACCTTCGGCTCCCAGCCCAAGCTCATGGCGAATGTCAATCCCCGTCTGCGTGCGCAGGTGGCAGAAAACCAGTTGGCTAAGTTTGGCTACTTCCATGGGAAGGTGGGTTATGAGGTGCTTACGCAGAGCAATCCCAAGAAGGCAAAGGTTGCCTATCATGTATCCATGGGACCGCTCACGACACTCGACAGCATACAGTATGTCAACTTCCCGGAGGAGGCGCAGCATCTTATCGACTCGACACGACAGCAAGCTCTTATCTACAAGGGGAGTCCCTTCAATGTCTCCAACCTTGAGAGCGAGCGCCAGCGCATCACCCGTCTCTTCCGCAACAACGGCTACTATTATTATCAGAACGGGTATGCCTCCTATCTTGCCGATACTCTTGCCACTCCAGGAAAGGCAAACCTCAAGATCGTGATGGCCGACAGCCTCGACACGTTGGTGCGCCGCAAGTGGTATGTCGGTAACATCAACATCCGGTTCCGCAAGCAGTTTATGGAGGAACTGACAGACTCCTTCAGTCGCCGCTATCTCAATATCTATTACCACGGCAAGAAGACACCGATCCGTGCCGGTGTCGTATTGCGCGACCTGCAACTGCGCCCACGCCAACTCTACCGTGTGGAGAACGAAGAGAAGGCAAAGCAGAACCTGCAGTCGATGGGACTCTTCAGTTACACCAGTCTGCAGTTTACTCCACGTGACACCACGGCACAGTGTGACACCCTTGATGCCAACATCGACCTTGTGTTCGACAAACCATACGACTTTTACATCGAGGCAAACGGAAAAGGAAAGACAACGGGAAGGATAGGTCCCGAGTTAGTCGTCGGTCTCACCAAGCGCAACGCCTTCCGTGGCGGCGAGAAGCTCGACATCAACCTGCATGGCTCTTATGAGTGGCAGACCCGCAACAATGGCAGTGGTTCCAATTCTACCCATGTCAACTCGTATGAGTATGGTGCAGACATGGCTGTCACCTTCCCGCGCATCATCACGCCGCTCAACCTCTTCCGCACGTCGGCACAGAACGAGCGCCGTTTCCGCAAGGGACGCATGCCCCGCCGTTACTATGGTACACCCACCACGACGCTCAAGGCTTCCATGAATGTCCTCAACCGTGCCGGCTATTTCCGCCGTCATGTCGTGTCGGGCGAACTGACATACGACTGGGCTACCTCTGTGCAGCACCACCACTCGTTCAGTCCGTTGGTGTTGTCGTATGAGTACATGAACAGCCGCACCGCCGACTTTGACAAGGCGATAGCCGAGAGTCCCTATCTGCAGATAGCCATGCGCGACCAGTTCGTGCCTAAGATGAGTTACACATACAGCTACACCAGTCCTGCCACCTACCGCAACCCCATCACCTGGACCACCACGGTGAGCGAGGCGGGCAATGTGCTGTCCTTGGGATACCTCTGTGCCGGGAAGAAATGGAACGACAAGGACAAGGAACTCTTCCGCAACCCCTTCGCACAGTTCCTGAAACTCGAGACCGACTTCTCTAAGGCATGGCGTCTCTCGGAGCAGTCAGTCCTCGTGGGGCATCTCAACGCCGGAGTGGTGTGGAGCTACGGCAATGCCGACAAGGCTCCCTACTATGAACAGTTCTATATCGGCGGTGCCAACAGTGTGCGTGCGTTCAACGTGAGAAGCATAGGCCCTGGTAAGTTCGTGCCTACAGGCAGCAAGTATTCCTACATCGACCAGACGGGTGATGTCAAGTTGCTCGCCAACTTGGAATACCGTCCACGTATCTGGGGTGACCTCTACGGTGCCGTCTTCCTCGATGCAGGTAACGTGTGGACCTTGAAAAACGAGGAGAACAGTCCGTTGGGACATTTCGAGACGAAGAACTTCTTCCGCCAGATGGCTGTGGGAACAGGTGTGGGAGTGCGCTACGACGTGGGTATGTTTGTGATACGTATCGACTGGGGTATCGGTCTCCATGTGCCCTATGACACTAACAAGCGAGGCTTCTTCAACGTCGACTCGTTCAAGAATGCCAACAGCCTCCATCTTGCCGTGGGATATCCGTTCTGACAAGGGAAGGGGAGGGGCTACGGTTCCTCCATGCTGTTTTTTATCATTACTTAACAGCCCAAACCTGTCTTCCTTGAGATATTTTTATTACTTTTGCAACACGGGAGAATATAAAAAGAAAAGAATCATTATCAACTATTAAACAAAACGATATGAAACCTACATTGTTACTCTTGGCGGCAGGTATGGGAAGCCGCTATGGTGGTTTGAAACAGCTCGACGGTCTTGGCCCTAACGGCGAGACCATCATGGACTACAGTATCTACGATGCCATCCAGGCAGGATTCGGCAAGATCGTCTTTGTGATCCGCAAGGACTTCGAGGAACAGTTCCGTGAGAAGATACTTTCCAAGTATGAAGGACATGTCCCCGCAGAACTCTGCTTCCAGTCGCTCGATGCCCTGCCAGAGGGCTTCTCTGTTCCCGAGGGCCGCGAGAAGCCATGGGGCACCAACCATGCCGTGCTGATGGCAAAGGACATCATCAAGGAACCGTTCTGCGTCATCAACTGCGATGACTTCTACAACCGCGACTGCTTCAAGGTTATCGGCAAGTTCCTCTCCGAACTTCCCGAGGGCAGCAAGAACACTTATGCCATGGTAGGCTTCCGCGTAGGCAATACGCTGAGCGACAACGGTACTGTGGCTCGCGGCATCTGTTCCAAGGACGAGGCAGGAAACCTTACCACCGTGGTGGAGCGTACCGAAATCATGAGAGTAGAAGGCAAGGTGTCCTATAAGGACGAAGAAGGCAAGTGGGTGGCAGTAGAAGACAACACACCTGTCTCCATGAACGTATGGGGCTTTACCCCCGACTACTTCGAGCATAGCGAGGCATACTTCAAGGAGTTCCTCAGCGACCCCAAGAATATGGAGAACCTGAAGGCAGAGTTCTTCATCCCCTTGATGGTCAACAAGCTCATCAACGAGGGTACCGCAACAGTCCAGGTGCTCGACACTACCAGCAAGTGGTTTGGCGTGACGTATGCCGCCGACCGTCCTTCTGTCGTGGAGCGCATACAGGGACTGATCGATGAAGGGGTATATCCGAACAAACTCTTCTAAGTGATGGATATCAACATCATGACAGCACAGGAAGCCGCTACCCTCCAAGAGTTGATAGCGGCTTCTCAGCGTATAGTGATATGCTGCCACAAGTCGCCCGACGGTGATGCGATTGGTTCGTCGCTTGCCTGGAGGCGTTATCTCCTCTCTTTGGGCAAGGAGGTGACGGTATGTGTCCCCGACCAGTTGCCCGACTTCCTGCTGTGGTTGCCCGACAGCCAGTCCATCGTGCGCTACGACAGGCATCCCGACAGAGTGGCATATCTCTTCTCGACAGCCGACCTTGTGTGCTGCCTTGACTTCAATGCGACAGGGCGGCTTGACAATATGGAGCATCTGTTGGTGGAGAACACAGCGCCCAAGATCATGCTCGACCATCATCTTGCGCCCTCTATCGATGTCGCCGTCAAGGTGTCACAGCCCACGCTGAGCAGTGCCAGTGAGGTGGTGTTCCGAGTGGTGTGGCAGTTGGGTGGCTTCGACCAGATGGACCGCCAGTGGGCTGCGTGCATCTATTGCGGTATGATGACAGACACAGGCGGTTTCACTTACAACTCCACCTATCCGGAGATCTTCTTCATCATCTGCCAGCTCCTCACCAAGAAGATAGACAAGGACAAAATCTACCGCAATGTGTTCAACACCTACCATGCCTCGGCTTTGCGGTTGAGGGGATTCCTGATGAATGAACGCCTGCGCGTAAACGAACGGTTGCATGCCAGCTATTTCTGCGTTACCCGTGAGGATATGAAATGCTACGATTTCAAGAAGGGCGACCTGGAGGGACTTGTCAACGTGCCACTGCGCATCAAGGGCATGAAACTCTCCATCTCCCTGCGCGAAGACACGGAGCGTGACAACCTCGTCCTCGTCAGTCTGAGGTCGGTAGACGACTTCCCCTGCAACGAGATGTCGGGGCGTTTTTTCAATGGCGGCGGACATCTGAATGCTTCGGGCGGCAAACTCTTCTGTACCATCGCCGAGGCAGAGAAAGTGGTGTGCCAAGCCATCGAAGCCTATGCCGAAATGTTGTCATGACATGAATAGGGTATAAATAAGTGATAAAGAATAATAAAAAACGGGTGACTGCATCGGTGGTCTCTCGTTTTTTTTGTACCTTTGTCCGCAAAAACATAAGAAAAGAAGAATGAAGAAACTATTATTGGCGGTAGTCGCCGCCGTGGCACTCGCAGGCTTAGGCTCCTGCAATGATGGTGAGACCTATGCCGACCAGCGCAACCGTGAGTTGGACTCCATCAACGCTTTCCTCAGCAACGAGCATGTCACTGTCATCAGCGAGAGTGAGTTCAAGGCACGTTTTGAAGCTCGCAAGACCAACCCGAATGTGGTGCTTACCGATACTACTCCCGGCAAGAACGAGTATGTGCTCTTCGAGAGCAACGGTATCTATATGCAGGTTATCAACGACGGTTGTGGTGAGTATATCACGTCGGGCAAGAGCAAGAATGTGTTCTGCCGCTTTACGGAGTATTGTATCTCTACACGGGCAGCCATAACAGGTGCGTCGTACACCATCTCCAACGTGTCAACCAACTATGCCTATTATCTCGATGAGATGAATGTCTACAACAATTCCGGTACCTTCACCGGGTCGTTTACAGATACTTCACGCAGTTTGCTGGCACAGGCATACAACTCTTCTTCGTCTGGTTCTACCAGTGCTACCGTTCCCTCGGGATGGCTTGTGCCCTTCTCTTGGGTCAAGATTGGACGCCTTATCAATGAGGGTGACGAACTGGCTCATGTGCGCCTGCTGATACCACACAGCTATGGCACGACAGCTGCGTCGTCCAATGTCTATGCCTATTTCTACGACTTGACGTTCCAGGAGGCACGATAGACCCATTCCTTTTTCTATTCATAAGTAACTTCGACATTATCATTATATCATGACACTCATCAAATCTATTTCCGGTATCCGCGGCACTGTAGGCGGACCGGCGGGCGATACGCTCAATCCACTCGATATCGTCAAGTTTACATCTGCTTATGCTACATTTATTCGCCGTAGCGGTATGTCGTCAAGCAACACCATCGTTGTGGGACGCGACGCTCGTATCTCTGGCGAAATGGTGAAGAACGTAGTCTGTGGTACCCTCATGGGCATGGGCTATGATGTTCTCAATATCGGTCTTGCCACCACACCGACCACCGAGTTGGCAGTCACCATGAGTGGTGCTGCGGGCGGCATCATCATCACTGCCTCGCACAACCCACGCCAGTGGAACGCCCTGAAACTCCTGAACGAGAAGGGTGAGTTCCTGACCAAGGACAACGGTAACGAGGTGCTTGCCATCGCTGAGAAAGAGGACTTCGAGTATGCTGATGTTGATTCCCTCGGGAAATATACGGAAGACAATACTTTTAACAAGCGTCACATTGACTCGGTGCTTGCCTTGAATCTCGTGGACGTGGAGGCTGTCAAGAACGCTCACTTCCGTGTGTGTGTGGACTCCATCAACTCTGTGGGTGGCATCATCCTGCCCGAGTTGCTCGATGCTCTTGGCGTAGAGTATACCTTCCTCAACGGCGAAGCCAATGGCGACTTTGCTCACAACCCGGAGCCTTTGGAGAAGAACCTCGGTGGCATCATGGACGAACTGAAGAAGGGCGGCTATGATATGGGTATCGTCGTAGACCCGGATGTGGACCGCTTGGCGTTCATCTGTGAGGACGGAAAGATGTTTGGTGAGGAATATACACTCGTCAGCGTCGCTGATTATGTGCTGAGTCATACACCCGGTAATACGGTAAGCAACCTCTCCTCTACACGCGCTCTTCGTGACGTGACGGAGAAGCATGGCGGCAAGTATACTGCTGCAGCAGTGGGTGAGGTAAACGTGACGACCAAGATGAAGGAGGTAGGCGCTGTCATCGGCGGTGAAGGAAACGGTGGTGTCATCTACCCCGAGAGCCACTATGGTCGTGATGCCCTCGTAGGCATCGCCCTCTTCCTGAGTAGTCTGGCACACAAGGGCTGCAAGGTGAGCGAACTGCGAGCTTCTTTCCCCAACTATTTCATTGCCAAGAACCGCATCGACTTGACACCTTCCACCGATGTGGATGCCATCCTCGTGAAGGTAAAGGAGATGTACGGACAGGAGAAGGACGTGACCGTCACAGACATCGACGGTGTGAAACTCGACTTCCCCGACAAGTGGGTACACCTGCGCAAGAGCAATACCGAGCCTATTATCCGTGTATATAGCGAGGCTTCTACCATGGAAGCTGCCGACGAACTTGGTAAGAAACTCATGCAGGTAGTGTATGAAATGCAATAGAGTAGAAAACGCAATAGAGTAGGGTAGCAAACCCATAGAACAACTACTACCAAATATAAAATACAGCTTAGATTTCATGAAATCTAAGCTGTATTTAGTTAAATCTAAGTTGTATTTAGCTGAATCTAAGTTAGGCGCAATAGTTTGTATTAGGCTGTTGCGCCTTTTGTATACTTATGATTCTTGTTTGTTCCTCAGCCAACTTATAGTTGTTGCCAATGAGAGTGGCACCATAAAGCCGCTTTCATGCCTCCATCCTTCCTCTTTCATTCGGATATCTTGAACTATTACTCGAATGTCTTGGATACTATTACTCGAATATCTTGAACTCATAGCCCTGTTGCATGAGCCACTCTATGGACTCTGGCAGTGCCGTCTTGAGCTTGTCGATACTCTTCAGTGAGTCGTGGAAGGTGATGATGCTGCCGTTGCGTGTGTAGCGTTTGACATTGTTCACTACGTCGCTTGCCGTAAGGCGGTTGGAGTAGTCGCGTGTCACCACGTCCCACATGATGACCTTGTATGCCCGGTGCAGCCACCAGTATTCGCTGGGGCGCATCCAGCCATGCGGAGGTCGGAAGAGGTGGGCGTGTATGATGTCATTCGCCTTGTTCGTGTTGAGCGCATAGGCAATGACACGGTGTTTGAATGCCCCGATGTGACTGAAGGTATGGTTGCCTATCTGGTGTCCTTCTTCTATGATCCTGTTGTACAGGTCATGGTGTCGCAGCACGTTCTCGCCCACCATAAAGAAGGTCGCCTTAATCCCGTAACGCTTCAGCGTGTCGAGGATGAAAGGGGTAGACTCGGGGATGGGACCGTCGTCGAACGTGAGGTAAACCGCATGTTCGGCGGGGTCCATTCTCCATATGGCTTTAGGGTAAAGCCATCTCAGCCATTTGGCGGGTTGTTCTATAAACATTGAGATGTGTTACTTACTTATTCCGAAGGTGTTGTCCTCGTGGACATTCCTATTCCTGTATTCTTTTTCTGGCGAAAGCCTAAGGGATTAATATCCCTCAGGCATTTTGCCACCGCGTCCGCGGTAGAGTGTATACAGAGCGTTGAGCTGCTTGGCGTACTGCTGTTCCAACTGTGGACTGCTCATGCCCGCAACCTCGCATGCACTCTGCATGATCATAATCTGGCGTATGCAGTCGCTCTGTGCACCGGCAAAGCGGTCGGCACCGAGTGAGAGGTAGAACTCCAAATACTGCTTGGCATTCTTCCAAACCTTTGAGAGATACTCGTTGCCCTTCGCCTTCTGTCCTGTGAGGAACCATCCGCGGGCGAGGTCCAGACCACCGCTTACGTAGTCGACGGTGACATTGTAACCAGGTATCTCGGTATCGGCTTTCTTCAGAATGTCGAGTGCCTTCTGTTTCTTGTCCTCGGCGATGAGCTGGAGGGCTGTCTGAGCCAACAGGCGACGGTGTGTATAGCACATGCGCATGGTGGTCTCGTCAACATAGAGACCCTTCTGCTTGAGGTTGCCAAACTTGAAGCGAGTCATGATGTTGTGGTAAGCCTTCTCTGCATCGAAGTTCTTTGCCCCCGGTTTGTTGGTGGTGAACGGAGTGATGCGGTTGGCAAGACCTTCCTGCACGAAGTTGTCACCCAAGTTCATGTAGTTCTCCTGACCCACAGTGAGAGCCACGTAGATAGGACGTGTCCAGTTGCACTGTGCCAACATTTCGAGCATCATGAGGTCGTTCTTGTAGAGAGCATTCTTGCCCTTGAGCGAGATGACCATCTTGTCGGGGATGGTGTCCGAAGCCATCATCATACCGCTCTTCTTGACAGCCTCCTTGTCGATGGTGATGTAGAGGGTGTCGGTAGGTATGAAGTGGAAGTCGGCATTCTTGCTGCGTACCCAGTTCTTCAGCACGTTCTTCAGTTCGAACGGTTCGTCACCAAACTGCTTCTTGGCATTCTCCGGGTCTTGCTTGTAGAAGTCGAGTATCTGTTTCTTGGCTTCCGGTTCCACTTGTACGTACTCGTTGGTGCCTGAGCAGAAGTCGAGGCGTGGCCATGTGATAGGCACTGATGGAGAGTTGTAGGCAGGACGCTTCATCTGGTCGATATACCAGTCGGTGGCAAGGTAGCTCAGGTTGCAGACGCGAGCGTCTGTTCCCACGCCCTCAACCTCCTGGTTGTACCACAAGGGGAAGGTGTCGTTGTCACCATTGGTAAAGATGATGGGGTTGCCCTTCTCCTGGAGTGACATCAAGTAGTTCTGACCGAAGTCACGGCAGGTGTAACGGTTGGAGCGGTCGTGGTCATCCCATGTCTGTGATGCCATCTGTATAGGCACGAGTAGGGTGATGACAGCCACGATGGCAGATACTGCCACGCCACTGAGTTTTGCCTTCTTCTTCAGGATGTCGAGGATGGCGAGTACGCCGAGACCACACCAGATGGCGTAGGCGTAGAACGAACCGGCGTAGGCATAGTCGCGCTCACGTGGCTGCATAGGAGTCTGGTTCAGGTAGATGACGATGGCAAGACCTGTCATGAAGAACAGGAAGAATACCACCCAGAACTGCTGGATACCGATGGGGAGGATTTCCTCCACCTCCTTGTCGTTCTTGATCACCTTGCGCTTGCGGGTGTACCATGCCTGCCAGAAGAGACCGATAAGACCGAGGATGAGAGGCATGCAGTAGAATACGTTATGTCCCTTGTTCTCCTTCAGGTCATCGGGCAACTTGTCTTGGTCGCAGCCAAGTCTCCAGTCGTCGAAGGCCTTGAATCCTGTAATCCAGTTGCCGTGCTCTGGTTCGCCGTTGCCCTGGATGTCGTTCTGTCGTCCGGCGAAGTTCCACATGAAGTAGCGCCAGTACATGAAGTTACACTGGTAGGAGAGGAAGAAGAAGAGGTTCTCTGCCTGTGTAGGCTTCTTCACCATGATACTCTCGCCGCAGCGGTCGTAAGGTTCTTCCGTTCCATCTACACCGCCCATCCAGTCTTCGTACGACTGGGCGTGAGCAGCGTCGTACATACGAGGGAAGAGCATATTCTGTGCGTAGACATACTTGTTCTTGTGGCTTACTACGAAGTAAGAGTCCTTCTCGTCCTTCGAAGCCTTCTCCTTGCGCTGGTAGACGGGAGCACCCTCTTTCATGACGGGCTTGCAGTAATTGCCGTCCTGCTGCAGTGCCACCTGTGAGGTGTAAGCCTGTCCGTAGAACAGAGGGCGGTCGCCATACTGGTCGCGGCTCAGGTAATTGCCCAAGGTAAAGATGTCCTCAGGTGAGTTCTGGTCCATAGGGGGGTTGGCAGATGAACGGATGACGATGAGCGCATAGCTGGAGTAACCGATCATCAACATCAGCATACACAGCAGGGCTGTGTTCTTCACACGTGCAGAGATGACAGGCAAGAGCTGTGTCTTTTTCTTCTTGATGCCTAAGGTCTCTTCTACGCCCGTGACCACTTCCTTCTTGCGCTTGTAGTTGAGTACAAACCAGAGGGTGGCGAGTACGATGACGCCGCAGATGACAGCGCTCCAACCATAGCCGTAGAAGGGGATGCCGAGCATGCCGAAGCCAAGGATGAAGGCGATGTTCTGTCGCTTCTGGTTTTTCTCAGAGGAGTTGTAGGTCTCGTAGATGCCCCAGATGACGGATGCCACGAGGCAGATGATGTATACGATCTCGCCTGTGTTGAACGGACAGCCGAGCACGTTGACGAAGAACAGTTCGAACCAACCGCCCACGGTGATGATACCCGGTACCACACCGTACAACACGGCAACCACCACCAAGAAGGAGAGAATCAATGCCAACAGAGAACCCTTCAGGTTGGCCTGTGGCACCTTCTTGTAGTAGTAGACGAGTACGATGGCGGGGATACAGAGCAGGTTGAGCAAGTGTACACCGATGCTCAGTCCCGTCATATAGGCGATGAGCACGAGCCAGCGGTCGCTGTGTGGTTCGTCGGCATGGTCTTCCCATTTCAGTATCAGCCAGAACACTACTGCTGTGAAGGCAGAGGAGAACGCATATACCTCACCCTCGACGGCAGAAAACCAGAAGGTGTCACTGAAGGTATAGATGAGTGCGCCCACCATACCCGAAGCTTCGATGGCTATCATCTTGGAGGTGGTCATCTCCTTCCAGTCGCCGATGATGAGCTTGCGTGCCAAGTGGGTGATAGTCCAGAAGAGGAACATGATGCAGACGGCACTCAAGAGTGCGCTCATCGTGTTCACCATCTTCGCCACCTGTGTGGCATCGCTGGCAAAATGGGTAAAGAAATTACCCATGAGCATGAAGAACGGTGCCCCTGGCGGGTGGCCTATCTCCTGCTTATAGGCAGTGGTGATAAACTCAGGACAGTCCCAGAAACTGGCTGTCGGTTCAATTGTGGAGCAATAGACGAATGCCGCAATGAGGAATGCGACCCATCCGAAGATGTTGTCCACCAATTTGTACTGTTTCATTATTGTTTAAACTTTAATGTATTATGTTTCGTACACTTTTTGTTGCCTTTCGGACATAATTCGCTTGCAAAGGTAATAAAAAGTAAAGAGATTGGTGGAGAACATCCTTGTTTTTTAGGTAATATTATATATTAACTGAATAAAAATAGACCAAGTTGTTATTCCTCATTACTACACATTCAGGAAGTGCTCTTCGAGTTTTTCCCTTGGCATGTCGGCGGTGGCGTGGTAGTGGAGGTGATGGTTGACGCAGGCGATGTGCTTCACGTTGTTGAGCACCTCGGCGATGTCGTGGCTCACGATGATGATGGCGCAGTCGTTGTTGATCTGCTCCAGCATCTCGTACATCTGCTTCTGGAAACGGCGGTCGATGTAGGTGTTGGGCTCGTCGAGTATCACCACGTCGGGTTTCGACACGATGGCACGAGCCAAGAGGACACGCTGGAGCTGTCCACCGCTCAAGGCTCCGATGTGGTTGTCCTTGAGTTCGGTGAGCTGCATGCGCTCCAAGGTGTCTGCCACCTGTCGGTGCTGTTCCTTGGTGTAGCGTGCGAAGAGGCTCTTTGTCTTGCTCAGTCCGGAGAGCACCACCTCGTAGACGGAGATGGGGAACTGCTTGTCGAGGTGGTTGTACTGCGGTAGGTAGCCCATGGTGATCTCTTTTACCTCCTTGCCGTCCTTGAAGTATCTCACGCTCCCGCTTGTCGGTTTTAGCAGTCCGAGGATGATGCGCATGAGCGTGGTCTTGCCACCACCGTTGGGACCGATGATGCCTATGTAGTCGTCGGCGTATACGGTGAGGTTGATGTCGTGGAGCACCTGCTTGCTTTCGTAGCCTGCAGCGAGGTGGTCTATTTGTATGATGGGTGACATGGTTGTTGTCGTTGTCATAGTCATTGTTGGCTTTCCCGTGGTTATTTCTTTTCTGTTGTCGTCGATGCCTTGCCTTGCAGGGCGTTTGTTACCTCTTCCATTGCTTGGCTCCAGTCGTATTGCAGCGGATTGATTTCCAATGCCTTTGTGTTACTCTCTTGGATAAACGTCGTCGTGTTGCGGTTGGCGAACTCGCTTTGTATGAGGCAGTATTTTATTTTCTCTTTCTTGGCTTGTTCGATGAGGCTCTTGATCTGTCCTGCACTCGGTTCTCTGCCTTCTTCCTCGATGGTCAACTGCCTCAGGTTGTAGTCGCGTGAGAAGTAGGTGAGGATGGGGTGGTAGATGACAAACTGATGTTCGAAGTTCGGGTTCTTCGTTGATTCAGTTGTGATGATGCTGTCTTGTCGGTTGATGATGCTGAGCAAGGACTGGTAGTTTTTCTCGAAGAGTCCTTTTTCTTTGGGAAGCAATTTACAGAGAGCCTTGAGGATGTTTTGCGAGATGATGCGTGCGTTCCTGCAACTCATCCATACGTGTGGGTCGATGTTGCCGCCCGGTGTCTTGGCAGGAGTGATGCCCACGGAGGTGTCGATGACCTTCATGTCGGGAGCGTTGTCCTGTAGTTTCTTCATCCATGTCTGTTCAAAACCGATGCTGCCCACCTTCAAGTAGAGGTCGCTGTTGGAGAGTTCCACCATCTGCCGTGCTGTAGGTTCGTAGGTCTCTGGATTGCTTCCAGCAGGCACCATCACGTTGACGTTTACCCTGTCGCCGACAATCTTCTCAACGAAATAGCGGTAGGGAGAAATGGTCACAGTGACGGTGGGATTGCCGTTGTCAGCGGCAACCGTCTCGCTCTTCTTGGTTCCTTTGCATCCTATGATGATGCAACATAATATAATAAGGTATAAATATTTTTTCATGAATAGAACTTTATGTTTTTGAACACGAATAGCACGAATATCACGAATCTCCCTTTTCAGCTATTGGATTCTTCACTCTTCACTCTTCGTTCTTCACTCTTCGTTCATTTGGATTCTTCACTCTTCACTCTTCCCTCTTCACTTAAAAGACAAAACTCAGTCCGTAGACGAGCAGCACGTATCTCAGTACTTTTCCGATGGTGATGCTGAAGATGGAGATGGGAACGTTTGCCCTTGTGAGTCCGAGGACGATGGTGATGGCACTGCCCAAGAGAGGGAGGAAGGCGAAGAAGCCCATCCATGCGCCCCGTCCCGCCATGAAGCGTTCTGCGTTGTCGAGGCTCTCCTTCTTTACGTGCAGGTATTTCTCTATCCACTCCAACTTGCCCATTCTGCCTATGCCATAGTTGAACATCGAACCGAGCACGTTACCGATGCTTCCGTAGACGACGAGAGACAGAGGGTCCAGTCCTGCTGCCTGTAGTCCAGCCATGACCGCCTCACTGCTGAAGGGAAAGAAACTCCCGGCAAGGAAGGCTGCCGCCATCATTCCCCAGTAGCCCCATTGCAGGAGCAGATTGACGATGAAACTCATAGTAGTGCCGTTTCGGGATAGAAGATGTTGAAACACAAGAGCAACACTGCCGCTATCATCATGAGGATGAAGACGATGTTGGTCAACTTGGTGTGTGTGAAAGTGGTGAAGTGGGCTATCAGTGGTGCTGTGTTCACCACCATGATACCTATCAGTTCGTTGTAGTGGCGTGGCTGCAAGATGAGGAATACCAACGTGGCAACATCCATCATGATGAACGACTCGTAGATGAGGCGTGTGCGTATCTTGTCGGCATAGCTGTTGCGCAGGAAGTGTATCGAACCGAAGATGGCAAGGATGGTGACAAAGGCTGCGTTGGCCATCTGGTGGTCGGAGAGCAGGGTGTAGTCCAACAGTCCGCTGTAGTCGATAAACCCTTCCATGCGGCTCAGTTGTTCCTGCCAGGTGTCGGTGAGGATGTAGTATCCAGCAGCAAACCAGTAGGGGAGTGCCACACCGAGGAGAGAGGCGAGGAAGGTGCGCAGACTCAGCGAGTTGACGAAGAAGAGCATGAGCGCCCATGTCAGTGGCAGATAGTATCCCGTCTGTACGAACGCCATGGAGGCGATGCCCACGAAGATGAAGGCATAGAACGTCCTGCCTGTCGAGAGACGGTCCTGATAACCTGTCCACAGGATGAGGTAGAAGGCTATGCAGCAGAGCGTCACGATGTTGCCCGTGAAGGAGGGTATGGGCAGTGAGACGGTGGTAAAGATGGCAAGAAAACTGCACGACACCATGCGACTGTAAGTGCGCATGAGCGAGTTGCGGTTGTTCAGTTCCACCATGAGCAGCGTAGAGACGACGGTCATGGCAAACTGCGCCCAGATGTTACCCACCAACAGTCCTACAGCCACCCATATCATGGCGATAAGGGTGGCTGAGACGGGGAGGGAATAACGGCTTGCCGCTATCTTGTTCTGAAATGTTTTCTTTCTTAGCATAAAAATCAAATTATAAATTATAAATTATCATGAATAAATCAAAGCCCCGAAAGTTGAATAAATAATACTTCTTTAGTGTAACCCCGATTTATCATCTATCATTTATTATTTATCATTTATAATTTGTCATTTATCATTTATTATTTGTAATTTGCCTATAGGTCTTGTCCGATGTCAGAGCGGAAGTACTTGTCGGTGAACTTGATCTTCTGTGCCTCGGCGAAGCTCTTCTTCAGTGCCTCGTCCTTGTCCTTGCCATAGCTCACCACGCAGATGACGCGACCACCGCTGGTCACCACCTGTCCGTCTTTCATCGCCGTGCCCGAGTGGA
>CAVCDC010000047.1:0-20860 GCA_963600865.1 Firmicutes bacterium CAG:103 | reverse complement strand
TAGCGCTCCTGGTTTGGGACCAGGTGGTCGCAGGTTCGAATCCTGTCGCCCCGACTCTATGACATGTATAACCTCTCCGTAGTGCAGCAGCGGGGTGTAGCGCAGCCCGGTAGCGCTCCTGGTTTGGGACCAGGTGGTCGCAGGTTCGAATCCTGTCGCCCCGACACAAGGCTAAGAAGAGTATTCTTCTTGGCTTTTTTCGTTTGTATACTTCTGGAATCTTATATAAGTGAAATTCAGGTAACACGGGAAATATTCAACACACACAAACATAAACTCAAAATGATTATGACGATTGCGCGCCAGTGTGGCTGTGGCGCAGTAAACGTAGGCAAACTGCTTGCCGAGCATTACCACATTCCTTTCTATACACGCAAGAGCCTGATGCAGATGGCTCAAGAGCGTGGAGTACTTGACGAGATGGAGACTTTCTTCGATGAGCGTCCTGTAGACGAACTACTCTTTGCCATGTCCTCTTATGGCGAGGCGAGGCGGGAAACAACAGAACGTCCCCTCTGTACCCTGGCAAAGATGATAGGTAGTGAGAACTGCATCATCATAGGCCGTTGCGGCAATTATATCTTCCGCCAGCGTGAAGACCTTGTGTCTGTTTTTCTGAAAGGGAATATTGAGGAGCGCATTGCCGATATCGAGATCGAGCAGCAGATGTCCTATGACGAGGCAAGAGACTTTGTGGAACAGGCTGACGACTGCCGAGAGGCTTACCATAAGTACTATACGGGTCTACAGTGGGGCAATGCTGCCGACTATGACCTCTGTCTCGACAGTGTGCGCTTGGGTGTCGAGAGTACGGCAAAGATGATAGAAGAATATGTGGGAAAGGTAGGTGTGACATTATGAAATACCTACTGCAGTTTCTCATCATCATCGCCTTCTCCTTTCTTGGCGAACTCCTCCATTATGTCTTGCCACTTCCCATACCGTCAAGTATTTACGGTATTATCCTGCTTTTTACGGCATTGGAACTGAAATGGGTGAAAGTGAAGGACATCCGCGAGACAAGCAGTTTTCTGATTGCTGTCATGCCCGTCATGTTTGTGCCTGCGGCAGTGGGACTGGTAGATTCTTGGCAAGCCATCAGCAGTTCATGGGTACAGTATATTATAGTGACAGTACTTACTACGTTTGCCGTCATGGGCGTGTCGGGCGTACTGACACAGTATGTGATACGCCGTGGAAGAAAGGAGGCAGCCAAATGACAGCACTCTTCCAAGATTCCGTCTTCTTCGGGGTCCTCGTAAGCCTTGCTTCCTATAGCATAGGCCTGGCACTGAAGATAAAGACAGGGTGGTCGCTGATGAATCCCTTGCTCATCTCCATAGTCCTTGTCATCTGTGTACTCCTTGTCACAGGGGTTAGTTATCAGTCGTACAGTGCAGGAGCCAATATGATCAGCTATCTGCTTACGCCTGCTACAATCTGTCTTGCTGTGCCCCTTTACCAACAGGTGGAGTTGCTGCGCAGAAACTACAAGGCTGTGTTGTTAGGCATCCTTTCCGGGGTGTTGGCAAGTCTCGTCTCTGTGCTCTTGCTTGCCATACTCTTCCATTTTGACCATGCCGACTATGTGACCTTCCTTCCCAAGTCAATCACCACAGCCATAGGCATCGGTGTGTCAGAAGAATTAGGCGGACACGTGGCAGTCTCTGTTGTCGTCATCATCATTACTGGTGTTTTGGGAAATATCTTTGCAGAGAGCTTTCTCAAGTTGCTCCGTATCAAGGAACCTATTGCGCGAGGTATAGCCATAGGATGCTCGTCGCACGCATTGGGTACGGCAAAGGCGATGGAAATGGGTACGATAGAGGGTGCCATGAGTAGCCTGAGCATTGTGGTGTGTGGAGTGATGACGGTGATAGGTGCATCGGTCTTCGCCTTGTTCATGTAGGTTTTGAAAGCCTCTATTTTCGAAAAGTTGTGTTATTCAGGCTTCTGGAAACAATAAAAACGTCCAGACTGCGTTATAAGAGTAATGAAAACGACAAAAACTTTATATGGCTTCTTGTGTGCTGCCTTTCTCATGACAGCTGCATCGTGTACGGATGATGAAAATTTCTCATCATCAACGGCCGACCGTCTTTCTTTCTCGTGTGACACAGTGGCGCTGGACACGACATTTTCCAATGTGCCTACACCCACTCGTACGCTGTGGGTATACAACCGTACTGGTTCGGGGCTGCGTTGCAGTACTGTAAGTCTTGAAGGAGGCAACCAGTATGGTTTTCGCGTGAACGTAGATGGTACCTACTTGAGCAAGCAGACTGGTTACAGAACGCAGGATGTGGAAGTGCGCAAGGGTGACAGCATACGAGTCTTTGTGGAACTCACATCGCCTATGCAGAACACGGATGAACCGAAGAAAGTGGAAGACAACATCGTCTTTACACTTGAAAGTGGTGTGCAGCAGAAGGTGAACCTTAATGCTTACTCTTGGGATGCAGAACTGCTGAGAGGCAAGACCGTGGCTACGGGCGAGAGTGCCCAACTGGGAGGGACGGGCAAACCCATCGTGCTCTACGGAGATGTATTGGTTGACTCTGCTGCCACGCTTACCGTAAAGCCTGGAACGACACTCTATTTCCACGATGGTACGGGCATAGAGGTGTACGGGACGCTCAACATAGCAGGAGAGAAAGGCAACGAGGTGACGCTGCGAGGCGACAGGATAGACCGTATGTTCGACTACCTTCCCTATGACCGTACTCCAGGTCAATGGGATGGTATCCACTTATATGGTACCTCTACAGGAAACACAATCAGTTACACGGACTTGCACAGTTGCTACAATGGCATTGTGGTAGATTCCAACAAGGTGGATCGTACCGTGTTGATGCTCAGCAACTCTACAGTGCACAACTGTCAAGGCTACGGTGTGAAGGTAGACAGTGCACGGGTGGCGATAGAAAACACACAGATATCCAATACCCTCAAAAACCTACTCTATGTTCGTGGAGGCAATGTGACTGTCAACTATTGTACACTGGCTCAGTTTTATCCCTTCGATGCCAATAGGGGAAGTGCCATCTACTTCCGCCAGCCGTTGCCCAATTTGAAAGTGACCAACTCCCTTGTGACAGGCTACGCCAATGACGAGGTGACATGGGCTGAACCCGAGAATATTGACTCGTTGAAAAATCCATTTAATTTCTTTTTCGACCACAGTGTGCTGCGTACTCCCATGATGGATACTGCAGACTGCCTCAGATTTACTCATGTCGTTTATGAGGATGTCTCGTCCGATTCTGTACAGCGTGGCGACACAATGGTTTATTACAAGGACAAGCAGTTTGTTAAGTTCGACACTGACAACTTTATTTATGACTTCCACCTCCTTCCTAAGTCTGCTGCTGTAGGTATTGCTGATGCTGCAGATGCACAGAAACAGGACCGTGACGGCAATGACCGTGATGCGACAAAACCTGACGCAGGATGTTACCAGCACCAGAATTCAGTGAATGGCGAGGAAGAGAAACAATGAAAAAATAAGGAGGCTGATGAAAAGGTTTTACAGTCTGCTGGCTGTATGTTTCTTTGTCTTGTCTTTGCCAGTAGCGGCGCAGTCTGCAGCATCGGCAGACAGGCGCAGCGATGCAGAACAGTTGGGCAAGGCTATAGAGTATTTCACGTACAAGAAATACCATGAGAGCCTGCTCATCTTTCAGGAACTGAACCGACACTATAGGCTCAATCCCCGTTACAAGGCTTACATGGGTGTGTGTGCTTATTATGACTGGAACTATGCACTGGCAGTGAAGTGTCTCGATGAAGCCATACCCAAACTGGCGGCATTTGCTCCAGGGGAACGGTCGTTCTATTATTGGGCAGATGCCGAGAGTCACTTTGCTTTGGAACAGTATGCCGATGCCTTGCCGCTCTATCGTGACATGCTTTTGGTTTGTCACGATAATGAGCGTGCCGATGCCTATTACCGTATGGGATTTTGCTGGATGTTTGCCGAAGAGTGGGCGAGTGCCTGGACAGCTCTGTACCAGGCACAGGAATATTACAAGCGTTACCCAGACACAGCTTCCAAGGCAAGGATTGCCCAGATAGACCACATGCTGGAAGGACTGCAGCAGAAGGCTGCAACTGTACTTGCAAAACGGTTTCTATCGCATATTGGCATCGACAAAACTGAAAGGAAGTAAGTCCTTTACACTGTCGAAGACAAGGATGCCGTCTGTGCCGTAGAGCAGGATGCGTACGGGACGCTGGTAGCGGTCTTCTATTTCGAGAATTACCTGTCGGCAAGCACCACAGGGCGAGATGGGCATCTTCATCGGACCATCTGCGTTTTTTGCAGCAATGGCAAGTGTGGTAATAGGCTGGTCTGGATAGTTTGCTTGGGCTGCAAAAATAGCGGTACGCTCTGCGCACAGTCCGGATGGGAACGCTGCATTCTCCTGATTGGCACCAATGACTGTTGTGCCGTCTGCAAGTAAACAAGCTGCCCCTACGTAGAACTGGCTGTAGCGGGCATATGAGTTGGCTGTGGCACTGATAGCCTTATCTATAAGTTCCTGTTCCTCGTGACTGAGTTCGTCTTTTTGTACCAAAAGGTAGTTGATGGTAGTTGTGAGTTGTTTCATGCTTTTCGCTTATTTTGTGTAGAAATCAATTAGTCTTTTCAAGGCTTGTTGGCATACTGGGCAGAACTCGGGTGTTTCGTTGATTCTCATTCGGCAGTCCTGAGTGCCCCTGTATACGCCTTTGAGAGCGTAGCCTGCTCCCTCGAACACGCCAACCTTCGTTTTAGCCTTGTGCTCGTCCTTTGAAAGCGGGGTGGGTATCTTGGTACCTTTCTCTATCAGATTCTCCCATTTGCCGTGAAAGTCTTTCAGGGTGGTGATGTTTTGTTCCCACGGTTCGATGTCTTTCGGGTACATTTCGAGAGGTTCGTTTTCGTAGGCATATTCATCAGCGAGACCGGCAAAGGAGTGTCCGAACTCATGTACCACAACAGGCTTGAACCATTTGTTGTGGGTCATGGCGAGGTTGTATGAGTTGAGAATGCCTCCGCCTCCATACTTTTCTGTGTTTACCAGTACGATGATGTGCTCATAGGGAGTACCAGCTAACCAGTCGTGCAGGTCTTTGAGGTGCAGTGTGGTAAGGTATCTGTCGCTATAGAAGGTATCAAAGTGTGAGCTCAGTGCGGTGCGTTTCCATATTCCCTTGGCAGGAATACTTGTGCCGCTATCGGTAGACGGAGCCTCGACGGCAATGACGTTGAAGCGTTCTCTTGTGCCCTTGAATGGCTCGTGGGCGAAGAGTGCCTCTGTGGCTTCTTTCGCATCGTTCAGAAAAGTTTGCATCTCGGCTGGTGTATAGCCTTCTGCAAGGAAGGCTATGTGTATGCAGCGGTTGGTGTCGGCGGCTTGCTGTAGGGTGACGTATGGTGTGGGGTGCTCTCCGCGTTTCCTTATCAGAATGTCGGTGGGCACAACCTGATGGGTGAGAGTCGTGGTAACTTGTCTTCTGTTGTTGCGTAGGTCTACAGTGACATCGGCTGTATCTTTGGGCATGGGCACAAGGAATACGTTCTCGAAACTCTTGGTGGCAGTCTTTGCCTCGGGATAAGTAATCCATTCCTGGAAGAGGGTAGAGAAGGAGTTGCGGTAGATAACCTTTCCCGTATGGTGGTCTCTTACCGTTATTTGCCCATTGCCTTCTACTGGCAGTTCGGCAAGGTGTTGTTTCTTTCCGTACCAACGCGGCATGACGCTCAGTTCGTCGACGGCAATCATCTGTTTGCTCTCGTTGCCGGCAAAGGTGTAGTCTATTCGCAGTGTCTTGTCTGTGAAATACTCATTGAAATCTTGTGCAGCCACATGGCTGGGCATGATGGTTGCCAGCAAGGCAATTGCGAGGAATGTTTTCATTTTTGTTCTAACCATTATTCTATATTCAATTTTCGATATAGCTTTCTGAGCTTTCAAGTTTATCTTACTCTAAGACTGTCTCCTACCTTTATTTGGTAGTCAGGTGAGAGTTTGTTCATCTTATAAAGGTATTTCATCCTGATGCCGTACTTTTGTGCGATGCTGTACATGCTCTCTCCCCGTTGCACAATGTGTGGGCGTTTTTTGAATTGCTTGGGTGCTTTCTTGCGTTTCTTCTTCAGATAGATGATGTCACCTTTGTGCAGTACCGTGTTCTTGTCCAGTTCGTTGTATTTTGCCAGTTTGCGCCAACTGATGTCCAATTCCCTGCTTAGTCCTTTGAACGTGTCACCTTCACGTGCCACAAGATAGTAGTTGTCGTTGAAGATGCTGATGGGGTGGAGTGTTCCCTCGGCATTGATGGGCTGGTCAGTGCCACTATGCTGCGCCATGAATCGGTCATAATGTTTGGCGTTGTCGTAGGCGTATAGTTTGTAGAGTTCGATAATCTGTATCAGTTTGCTGGCATACTGTGGGTTGGTGGCGTAGCCACACGCCTTCAGACCGTGTGCCCATCCCTTGTAGTCAGTAGTCTTGAGGGTGAAAAGTCGTGCATAGCGTGACTGGCGAGCAAGAAAGAGACTATGATCTTCATAACTCGCCTTGGCATCGGAATACACCCTGAAACACTCGCCCTTTGCATCATCGTTGTGATACTGGGTGGGACCGGTCCACGATGTGTGGCACTTGATGCCGAAATGATTGTTTCCCTGCCTCACCAGGTCGCTTTTCCCTGCGCTGCTCTCGAAGAGCCCCTGTGCCAGGGTGATGCTTGCCGGTATCTTGTAGCGCAGCATTTGCTCTATGGCAAGATCCTTGTACTGGTTGATGTACATCTGGTAGGCCTGGTTCCATTTCATCTGGGCGCAGGCTGCGGCATGGAACGCCAACAGACAGAAGGCAAGTATGTAGTAGCGTAATTGTTTCATGGTGCAAAAATATAAAAAAAAGTGGATACACCACGCATTTGTTAGTGTATTTTTGCTAACTTTGCACACTATATACTATAAAGAAGCATAACTTGTGACAAAAATTATCATATCCATGGGGACAAACTGCGGTCAGGAATCGCACATGAAGCAAGCCTGCAGCCTTTTAGAAGGAATATTTCCGGGCATTGTCTTTTCCGAGTCGTTGTGGACAGAACCTATTGGCATCGAGTCTTCTTCCATGTTCCTGAATGCTCTTGCCGTAGCTCATACCGAACAGTCAGAACAAGAGGTGCAGCAGAGGCTAAAGGATGTGGAACACCTTTGCGGACGCCGACCGGAAGACAAGAAAATAGGCATCGTACACATGGACATTGACCTCTTGCTCTATGGCGATAAGCAGTTGCATAAGGATGACTGGAAACGGCAGTATGTGGTGCTGTTGATGCAGAAATCACTCTTCTCCGGGAAATAGAGACAGAGTTCCTTCCTCGTTGGAAGGGGTGTCGGACGAAGGTAAAACAGATGCCGTAGTCCCTTGATTCGTATTTTCTGCCGTGTTTTCATCGTCGAAGAGGAAAAGTTGTCTTGCTGCAGCTTGACGCTCGTCGAGCCTGTAAATGCCAAAACCACCTTTTATGACAATGGCTCCAGAAATCTTGCTCGCTTTGTATAGATACTGGGATACGGCAGAATATACTTCTTCGTAGGCCAATGGCTGGAACATCGAATTGCAGGCGTTGTAGACGTGGCGCACAATCTTCTCGCGCTTGAGTCCCTTGGTGCCAGCTTTTGCCAGGATGGTGAGTATTTCCTTTTCGTATGTCTGCATCGGTCTATATATAATATAATGTAATGCAAAGATACAACAAAAACTTGAATTTCCTGATGGTGTGGTAGTAAAATAAGCGTTTGGAGCCTGTTTTTATCCATTTTTCTTTGCTTGATGCTATTTGTATGGAAATGAATTGCTATCTTTGCGCAGGAGAAATTAAAGAATAAAACCTAAATACAAAGGAATATGGTAAAGAACTTATTGACACTGATGCTCTGCTTGATGGCGTTGAACGCCCATGCGCAGACCACAAGAACAACAGAAATTCAGCGCGACAGTTATGGACACATTACGGGTAGAGTAGAGACTACCACGCATGCAGACGGAACGCAGACCGTCGTGTACAAAGACGAGTATGGGCATACGACAGGAACAGCGAAGAGTCGTACCTCCAAGCAAGGGGTGGTGACAACGGACTATCGTGACCAGTATGGACACTCCACGGGCAGTAGCCGAACGACAAGTCCTGACCGTCGCGGAACAACCACTACTACCTATAAGGATCGTTATGGACATGTTACCGGGACGAGTACTACGCGACAGAGCGGCAACTCTACCACAACAACCTATAAAGACCGTTACGGGCACGTTACAGGGACGGGGAAAACAAGATAGCAGCCTTGTGGAAACGAAGGGGAGACGTATGAACATCTCCCCCTATAGAAGTCTTTGCTAAGAGAAGAGTGTTGTGATGAGCGGTATGGTGAAGATGGAGCCGAGTGTCGTGACAAAGGTTATCTCGGTCATGAGTGCGGGGTTCCTTCCATACTTAAGGCAGAACATGGTACCGAAACTTGCCGCAGGCATGGCTATGACAACTGTATTTACGTCATTGACGAGAGGGCTGACACCTAACTGCTTGAAGAAAAAATATACGCAAAGGGGTACCACGACGAGACGAAGTACAGAAGTGACATAGACTTTCGGACTACCGATGATTTCCTTTAGAGGCAGTTTTGCCATGCTGGAACCAATTATCATGAGGGCGGCGGGAATGGTGACGTTGCCTACCATGGTAACAGGGCGGGCTATAAGGTCGGGCGTATGGATGCCAAGTGCCACGATGATGGCTGCTATGAAGGCAGCGATGAGTGTGGGACTGACAAGTTCCTTGGGGTCAAATTGCTTAAGACTGTATTCCCCCTTGACAAGCATGATGCCAGCTGTAAAGATAAAAAAGGTGTTGGGCACGTTGAGCAAGGCAGCGTAGAAGACAGCCTTAGGCCCGAAAATGCTTGAAACGATGGGGTAGCCGATGAAGCCTACGTTGGCAAACATGAGGGTGAAGCCTATCATGCCCTGGTCGTCGTGGTTCTTGGTAATGAGCCGTGGCACCCAGAAACCGAAAACAAGTAATAGTATGTAGGTGAGAAAACCTACGCCGACAAGAGGCAATATGAGTGTGCGGTCGGGCAGTTCCGGTCCCATGACTGACGATAGTACCAGCAGAGGGGAAGTGATGTCAACCACAATGCTGGAGAGTTTCTTGTCAAACTTGTCGCCCATGTAGCCGAGCTTGCAGGCGACGTATCCCAATATAACGATGGTGAAAAGTACCACCATCACTTCCAAATTTTCCATTGGTCTTTTTGTGTTATCCTTCTATGTATCTTTTAGTGATGTCTTCGTAGTGGTCTATGCGTCTGTCGCGCAGGAATGGCCACCATCTGCGTACGTCTTCGCTGTGCTGCATGTCTATGTCTATGATGTGTTTCTCTTCTACGCAGTCACTGGCTCGATAGATCAGTTCGCCTTGTGGTCCTGCGACAAAACTGCTTCCCCAGAACTGTATGCCGCCAGTTTGTCCGCTTGGGTCTTCCTCAAATCCCACCCGGTTTACGGCTACAACAGGAATTCCGTTGGCTACGGCATGACCTCTCATTACTGTAGTCCATGCTTCCCGTTGCCGTTGTTGCTCTTCGGGGGTGTCGTATGTAGCGTATCCTATGGCTGTGGGGTAGATGAGGATCTCTGCTCCACGCAACGCCATCAGTCGGGCTGCTTCAGGATACCACTGGTCCCAGCAGACGAGTATGCCGAGTCTGCCCACCGAGGTGTCGATGGGTTTGAAGCCGAGGTCGCCAGGGGTAAAGTAGAACTTTTCGTAGTAGGCGGGGTCGTCAGGGATGTGCATCTTGCGGTATTTGCCAGCGATGGTTCCGTCTTTCTCTATGACGACAGCTGTATTGTGGTACAATCCTGGAGCCCTGCGCTCGAAAAGCGAAGTGACGATGACAATGCCGAGGCTCTTGGCAAGTTTGCCGTATAATTCTGTCGAAGGTCCAGGAATAGGTTCGGCAAGGTCGAAGTTGTCAACATCCTCCACTTGGCAGAAATAGAGTGTGTTGTGAAGTTCTTGCAGCACGACGAGTTCTGCGCCTTGACGGGCAAGGTCTGTGATACCTTCTTCTATGCGATGTTTGTTGTCGGCAATGTCTGCCGTGATGTGAAGTTGTAATATTCCGAGTTTCATTTTTATCTTTTTACCTATTTACCTTTTTATTTTTCCCTCAACACTCCTTCTGGCAGTTGCATGGTAAGGCAGTGTATGCTTCCGTGTTGCCGGATGATGGTAAGGGCGTTGATTCCAATTATTTCTCTGTCAGGAAATGCCAATTGTAACTGCTTTCGTGCCTCTTCGTCTTTCTCATGCTGCTCGTAGGTAGGATAGATGACGGCTCTGTTTAGGATGAGGAAATTGGCGTAAGTGGCTGGTAGCCGTTCGCCTTGACTGTCTGGCGAAGTGCTTAGTTGGCTTCCCTCATCATAGATGGCGTCAGGCATGGGCAATCTGAGCAGTCGGTATGGATAACCCTCGAATGTGGTGAGCTGCTGTAGTTGTTCTTCCAAAAGCCTGAAGTCTTCATACTGTTCGTCATCCGGGTTGTCGCATGAAGTGTAGAGTATCGTGTCGTGTGGAGCCAGTCTTACCGTGGTGTCGATGTGCCCGTCGGTGTCGTCTCCTATGAGGTTGCCGTGGTCGAGCCACACGATGGTGTGTGCATGCAGCAAGATCTTGAGCTTCTGTTCTATGTCTTGCCGTGAAAATGGCTGGTTACGGTGTGGGGCGAGCAGACATTGCGAGGTCGTAAAGACGGTACCTTTTCCGTCGCTTTCGATGCTTCCGCCCTCAAGAATAAATCCCCCGTGATTCTCTATGGCACAGTCTTGGAACGCTCCCTGATAGTATAGACTCAGGTTGATGGCATTGTCCTTCTTCCAAGAAAACTTCTCTCCCCATCCGTTGAAGCCGAAGTCGAGTAGGTGGAAGGGCATCATATAACTGCCAGAACGTGGCTTGCAAACGATAGTTATGGGACCATGGTCGCGTGCCCAGGTGTCGTTACTGTCAACTTCATAGATGTGGACGCGCTCCATCTGGGCGGGAGTGAGCCTTTCTGCCAGCATGGTGTGCGTACTCTCCTTGAAGGGGGTCGCCACGAGTAAATGCTCATAACGTGTGATGGCCTCTGCCATTTGCAAATAGGTGTCCGTTATCTGTCTGAGATAAGGCTTCCAGTCGGTTCCAGCGTGTGGCCATGTTAGCATAATGCCGCTTTGTGGCTCCCATTCTGCCGGCAAAGTGAAGTTGAAGGGTAGTGTAGGGTTGTTCATTGGGCTTTTGTTGTTTGATGCGGGGAATCTATGTTGTTCTCTTGCGCACGAATCTCTGTAAATCCTTACGCACTGCAAATTTAAGGGAAATAATGATGATAGCCAAATTATTCGTTGCTTCTTTTTGTAAAAATAGTTAAAATGCAAGGGGTGCTGATGCGCTGTTCGACAGAAAATGCTTATCTTTGCAGTTGATAAAAATAACCCTAACCGCCGAAAAGGCTTCAAAAACGGGTAAAATATAGAGAAGAGCGTGAAAATAAAGCAGGTTTTGAATGCCCTTGAACATTACGCGCCTCTGCCCTTGCAGGAAGGATACGACAATGCCGGCTTGCAAGTAGGATTGACAGAGACGGTAGAAGTGTCAGGGGCATTGTTGTGTCTTGACGTTACCGAGGCTGTGGTGGACGAGGCTATTGCCAAAGGGTGTAATTTGATAGTGAGTCACCACCCGCTCATCTTTCGTAAATTAGCGTGTCTGTCGGACGCAGACTATGTGCAGCGCACTGTTTACAAGGCTGTGAAGCATGATGTTACCATCGTCTCCATGCACACCAATATGGATGCTGCAGTGGGAGGCGTGAACTATAAGATAGCTGAAAAACTGCAGTTGACGGATGTGCGCTTCTTCGGTGGAGAGAAAGAAGCTGACGGAGTAAAAGGCGGTAACGGTGTCATCGGAAGTTTGCCACAGGAGGTTTCTGCCAAGACTTTTGTTGAGACGCTAAAAGAACGCTTCGGGGTAAAGTGCATACAGTGCAACGAACTCCTGCAGCGCCCCATACGCAAGGTTGCGCTCTGTGGAGGTGCTGGCTCGTTTCTCCTTGGTGCAGCAATAGAGGCTGGTGCTGATGCCTTTGTAACTGGCGAGATGCATTATCATGAGTATTTCGGTCATGAGCAGGAAGTCCAGATTTGTGTCATGGGGCACTATGAGAGTGAACGGTTTACCCCCGAAATATTCAGAAGTATCATCGAACGTGATTGTCCTGGAGTGAGATGCTTTATCTCGGAGGTTAACACCAATCCCATACAATTCCTTTAGGGAAAAGCGCAGGGCAATAGAAAAAGGTGTTGCTTCGATAGTGTCGTGATAGGCAGAATGTTGTTGCCTTAATTTGGAGGCTATTGCAAGAATATTTTAAAGAAAGAATAGAAAAAGATATAAAAAAACAAGAAAAATGGCAAAGAAAGATCCTACAGATTTGACAGTGGAAGAGAAGTTGAAGACTCTTTTTCAGCTTCAGACTACCTTGTCGAGTATTGATGAAAACCGTGCGCTGAGGGGTGAGCTCCCCTTGGAGGTTCAGGACCTGGAAGACGAGATTGCAGGTCTGACCACTCGTATCGAGAACATCCAGCATGACATTGAGCAGTTTGACAAGGCCGTAGCGCAAAAGCGTGGCGAGATTCAAGAGGCTCAGGCAAGCTTGGAGCGTTACCAGGCACAGCTCGACACGGTGAGCAACAACCGTGAGTACGACATGTTGAGCAAGGAAATCGAGTTCCAGCAGCTGGAGATAGAACTTTGCGAAAAGAAGATTCGCGAAGGTCAGCAGAAGATGCAGGAAAAACAAGCTGATTTGGAACATGCTGAAAGCATGAAAGCCGACCGCGAAAAGGGATTGGTGGAGAAGCGTTCAGAACTGGAGGATATCTTGGCAGAGACACGTGAAGAGGAAGACCGCCTGAAGGATAAGGCGTTGGATCTCGAAAAGAAGATAGAGCCACGCTTGTTGGCAAGCTTCAAGCGTATACGCAAGGGTGCCCGCAACGGTTTGGGTATTGTGTACGTGCAGCGTGATGCTTGTGGTGGCTGTTTCAACAAGATTCCGCCCCAGCGACAGCTTGACATCAAGATGCACAAGAAGATTATTCCTTGTGAATACTGCGGCCGTATTCTCATCGATCCAGAACTCGCTGGTGTGAAGACAGAAACTCCAGCAGTGGAGGAGAAACCAAAGCGCAAGCGTTCTATACGTAAGAAGAGCGAGGAAGAGGCATAAGGCTTCGTTTCTTATGAGGTTCTTGCCGTGTGGCACGAACAAAAATAGAAGTCCTTTCGGTTCATGTTGCCGGAAGGACTTCTTTTTTTTATGTTATATTCTTTTTTTCTATATTATATTCCTCTTGCCTTGTATATGCGTTCTTTGGCGTCGTTTATCTCCTGGAATTTCTTCTCAGCAGCTTTGCGGACATCCTCTCCGAGGGCAGAGACCTTGTCAGGATGATGCTTGAGCGCCATTTTGCGGTAGGCGGCCTTTACTTCCTCGTTGGAGGCAGATGGCTCGATACCAAGGGCACGATAGGCATCGTCAAGAGAATTGGCACTGGAAGCACCGCGGCGAAGGTTCAGCATCTGGTCAACATCTTCTGCCGTTAGCCCCATGTGGATGGCGACTTCCTTGAGTGCCGCTTCCTCAACAGGCGGGACAGAACCATCAGCTTGCGCTATGATGACCAAGAAATTAAGCAACTGTAGACGCTCTTCGTACAGCATGTTGCTGCGTATCTGCATGCAACTATCCTGTATTACGCTACGATACTGCTCAACTCCGATGCGTTTCTGCTGTTCAAAGAGCCGAAGCAATACTTCTTCTCCTTGCTGCATCGCCTCTGTGCCAAAGTTCTGACGCAGGAATCTGCGTACTACCTCCATTTCCGAGTGCATCACTTTGCCGTCGGCCTTTATGATGTACGAAGCGAGGACAAGGAGCGAGAACATGAAGGAGTTTCTCTGTCCTTCGTTCGTGTGCCCGTATGTGTTGGCACTCTGGTGTCGGCTCTGCTCTTCGGCCTGGTTGACGGCATCCGCACCGTGGTCGAAGAGTGAACCGAGGGCAAAACCGGCAAGGGCTCCAAGAGGACCTGCTGTAATAAAGCCGAGAAAACCACCTATCAATTTTCCTGCTACCATGTTGTGAAGGTTTTTTTTTTTTTTGTTGTGGGAAAAAGTTCCTTGAAGACGGAATCTTAGTTGTTGAAATAGTAAAGGAAGGTAGCAATGCCGCTCAGAGCTGGCTTCCTTTGGCCTTCTATCTCGATGTTGAACTTGATGCTTGTCTTGCAAATGCCGCGAAGGTTCTGTATGTCGTGGAGTGTGGCTACGAGACGGATGCGTGAACCAGTGATGACAGGCTGACCGAAACGCATCTCGTCCATGCCGTAGTTTACAAGCATCTTCAGGTTGTTTACTTCCAATATCTGCTGCCAGAGGTAGGGGAGTACGGAGAGGGTAAGATAACCGTGGGCAATAGTGCTATGATAGGGACTTTCTACCTTGGCACGTTCCACGTCCACATGTATCCATTGTGGGTCGAGTGTGGCATCAGCGAATTTGTTGATGCGGTCCTGGTCTATCTGCAACCAGTCTGACTCTCCTAACTTCTCGCCAAGGCGAGCTGCAAATTCCTCGTAGGAATTGATTACTAATTTTGACATAGTTCTTATTCTTTTGTTTTATATACTCGTTCTTTATTTCGTTTGTACTTATTCCTTGTGTTATTTATACAGAGAATTCAACAAACAAATGCAAAGTTACGACATTTTTCCCTTATGTCCAAATTTCCCTTTGCGGAGAGCGATAAAAGATGTTAATGAGTGTGGTGGCAGCCTTCCGCCCATATCTCTGAAAGGTACTTGTATTTCTTGATTTCGTGCCTGTTTGGTTAAGGTTTTGTGGGTAGGGGCGCTTCTTCTTCTTGGTCGCTGTCTTTTGTCAAGATTTCTTCGTAGAAAGGTACGTCTTCTAAAGGTAAATATTTTTTACCGTCTTGCGAGATGCAGAAAATGTAGTGTTGCAGTCCGTTGGTTACTACGAGATAGTATACATGAAGCAGCATGTTGTAGGCAGTTATCTGGTCAAACACCTTTTGTGTAATAGCTATGTTTGGAGCCTTGTATTCTACTATCATGATGGGCCGCATCTGTTTGTTGTATAAAACTGTGTCGGCGCGTAAAGTCTTTCCTGCCACCTTGAGTTGTATCTCGTTGGCGAGGAGTGCTGCGGGGAAGTTTCTGTGCTCAATGAGGAAGTGGACAAAATGTTGTCGAACCCATTCCTCTGGTGTCAGGGCCACGTATCTGTGGCGCAGGACATCCAATATCTGTGGTGACTGCCGAGTGCCGCGCAGTTTGATGTCGAAGGGTGGAAGGTTGAGCTGTATCATGCGGAAACTTTTTTTGTTTTATAACTGGCTTTTTTTATTTTCCTAACTGGAAATATTTATTTCCCTAACTGGACTTTTTATTTTTATGGCTTACTTTTTCTTATTTTTTCACTGTCACTTCACACCCCGCTTCTTCCTATTTATATAATAGGTGGAATACTATCGTTGACGAAGAGATTTTCTTGTTTTGCCCTTTGGACTTTTGGGTTGTCGTACTAAGTTTTTGGATTTTTCCTTTTTGAAACGGAATATTTGTGTTAACTTTGCGCTACAAAAGTACAAAAAATATTTCGATGGCGGAAAAAAAAGCAACGACAACTTACGAGTCTGTCATGAAAAGCCTTAAGGCAAGACAGTTTGCACCAGTTTATGTGTTGATGGGAGACGAATCGTATTACATCGATAAGCTGTGTGATTATCTCTCGGAAGAAGTTCTTAAACCGGAAGAGCGCGATTTCAACCAGGTGGTGCTCTATGGGGCTGACGTGACAGCGGCACAGGTGGCAGACCAGTGCAAGGGCTATCCTATGATGGCAGAGTACAGGGTCGTGGTACTGAAAGAGGCACAGAATTTGCGAAATTTTGATGCGATAGAGAAGTATTGCGAGAAGCCCGTAAAATCAACCATTCTTGTCATTGCTCATAAAAACGGAAGTTTTGATGCCCGTAAGAAGTTTCTTCAGGTGGCAAAGCAGGCTGGTGTTGTGTTTGAAAGCAAGAAGTTGCGCGATTACCAGTTGCCAGCTTTTATCGAGACCTACATCAAAGCGCATAAGGGAACCATCGAACAGAAGGCGGCGCAAATGGTGGCAGAACACGTGGGAGCGGATTTGCATCGTTTGACTTCGGAATTGGACAAGTTGCTTGTCTCTTTGCCAGAAAACGACCGCAGGGTAACACCCGATATCGTGGAGCGGGAAATCGGAGTGAGCAAGGAGTTTAATGTCTTTGAAATGAGAAATGCCATTGTTTCCAAAGATGTTTTCAAAGCAAATCAGATAATTCAGTATTTTGACAAAAATCCGAAGAGTGGTGGATATTTTAAGTTGATACCTACTCTTTACTCATATTTCCAGACACTCATGTTGGCGTATTATGCTCCCAACAAACAGAACGAGGGAGAATTGGCTAAATTTCTTGATTTGAAGAACACTTGGTCTGTGCGCGACTATGTGCAAGGTATGCGCAACTATTCGGGATTGAAAGTGATGCAAATCATTAGTAAGATGCGTGAGACTGATGCGAAGATCAAAGGTGTGGACAACCCGAATACTGGAGTGGGGGAGTTGATGAGTGAGCTGGTTTTCTTCATCCTTCATTGAATTGGAACAAGGAAGGGGACTGAAAAAGTTGGTTCGAGAATTGAGAATTTTAATAGGAAGCGGAAGGTGAAAGCCTCCCGCTTTTTTTCATGAAAAAGGCTTCTCTATTTGAAGGAAAAATCTGGGAGTTTTCTCGAAATGTGGTAAAACCGTTCTGAAATGGCGTAAATCCAGCTCTTTTTGGGGTTCTTTCTTACTGTTTTTATAGTATGCTTTTTGCGATTTTACTACGCTTTTAGGTGATATATGCCCTGATTTTGCTTGATTTTTGCGTAGATGGAGACTTGCCGAATAGCATGTTTTATATGATAACTATGTTGTTTTCAGTTGCTTGTGACGTTTCTCTGCTTCTGAAATTTGCAAATTTGATGTCGAGCTGATAGGATGGCTGAAATATGCTAAAAATGGCTGATTTAAGGCTGTGCTTCCTTCTGAAAATCGTCTTTCACGTTTATTAGTATTTATATTCATTGAATTTATAAGTATAAAGTAAATAAAGATAAATAGAAATATAGATTTATAAATATGAATATTAGAAAAATCTGCCGATTTATGTTTTATAAGTATTTAGGTTTGTAAATATAAAAAGCGCAGCTTAATATTATGAATGTATATTTATACATCGCATAAAACTGCGATAAAACTATCAGAATATCAGTTTGTTATAACATTATATGCTATTATAGACTTGCTTTTTTGGGTTTAAATCTTCTTGAGAATGTGCATAAATGCTTGTTTGTTCGTCTTGTACCTGTTATAAGTATTTATAAATGAGATTTATGCCTAAGATTATTAAATAAAGGTTTAATAATGCTTGATAAAACTAAGCGTTCATGTTTATAAATGTGAACTGAAAACTTCTTTGCATGAGTTGTGATTTATAAATATCAATACATAAACATAAAATTATATATTATAAATTTCTCTTTATATTTCTTGGTTATTTGAAATTTTTGCTTTACCTTTGTAAATGTAAATAAACAGGGGGTAAAAGTACCCAAAAATCGTGCAAATAGAAAAAATGAAAGACCGTATTAGAAAAATCATGACCGAGAAAAATCTCACGCAGCAGAGTTTTTCCAACCTTACTGGCATAAGTACAGCTACGCTTAGTAATATTTTCAATGGCAAGACCAAGCCTACCCTTGCACATGTTGAGGCTATCAAGCGTACATTTCCGACTATCAACACAGACTGGTTGCTCTATGGTACCTTACCTGAATTTAATGATGGTGCTGCTGCTTCGACTTCGGCAGCTTCCTTGCAGCCTTCCTCAGGTTCTCTCTTCCCGACGGATGATGTACAGACTACCGATTCTGCTTCTTCTGAAGCTGGAGGTGGTGTTGGGTCTTTCAATGCCGACTCCTCTCCCTCTCGTTCTATGAGTGAATATCAGCAACCAGATCTGTTTGGCGGTAATGTTCTTCCTAAACCGCAGAGAAACGTTGTTCAAACAGAAATCAAATATGTTGACAAACAACCACGGAAGATAACAGAGATACGTATTTTCTATGATGATCAGACTTGGGAAACTTTCGTTCCTAAGAAATAGCTTCTTGTTATCTTATAATAAGTATGACTGAACAAGTTCTCAGTTCTGCTTGTTAATAGGTATAGTTACGATGTGTAAGTTGTATAGTTATGCTCTTTAACTACCATAGTTAGTCTGCGTAACTACCATAGTTATGCCGCGTAACTGCCATAGTTAGTCTGTGTAAGTGCCATGGTTACTCCATGGAATGCTGCTGGTAGAATCCGAGATAATTCTGAGGTTGTACTCAGAACAACCCATTGCTGATATTGTATAGACCGCACAAAAGAAAAGGTATAGGATAATTTTCTTATTTATTTGTTTTGTGTTTTCTCTACTTTTCCGTAACTTTGCAGAGATAACTTCTCTGCAGAAGTTACGGGTAGAATATGTGTGTTATGTGTGAGCCCGTTACAAGCTGATGCAGAGGGGTTCAGCGAACAAAACAGCAATAACACAATGAAAAAATGTATTCTTGACCTGAAGGTCGTTTCGGTGGAGGCTAAGAGTGACAAGCATGTTCTTATTAAGCTTACCGACAGCAGTCCCCTTCCCGAAATTCTTCCCGGGCAGTTTGTTGAAGTGAGGGTAGACCATTCTCCCGCTACGATGTTGCGACGCCCCATCTCCGTTAACTTTGTTGATTACGCCAAGAATGAGCTTTGGCTTTTAGTGGCACGTGTAGGCGACGGAACTCGTCACATCGCAAGCCTGAAGCCTGGCGACACGCTCAACTGTGTGCTTCCTTTGGGACATGGCTTTACGATGCCTTCCTCTTCGGGGCAGCGTTACCTTCTTGTAGGAGGAGGTGTCGGCGTAGCTCCACTCCTTTATTTCGGAAAATGCCTGAAGGACAAAGGTGCAGAACCAGTGTTCCTGCTTGGTGCACGTTCTGAGAAGGATCTTCTGGAGTTGGACGAGTTTTCCAAGATAGGTAGCGTGTGCATTACTACAGAGGACGGTAGTGCCGGGGAAAAAGGCTTTGTGACCAACCATAGCGTCTTGCAGCACCAGCAGTTTGATATGATTTCAGCCTGCGGTCCCAAGCCTATGATGATGAGTGTCGCCCGTTATGCGCATAAGGCAAATGTGCCGTGCGAGGTGTCGTTGGAGAACATGATGGCGTGTGGCTTGGGGGCTTGCCTCTGTTGTGTGGAGAAGACTGTGAAGGGCAACCTGTGTGTATGCAAGGACGGTCCTGTGTTCAACATCAACGACCTGTGCTGGGAGCTGTAATAAGAATATAATCCGTCGGTATAGAAGTTGTTCTTACTGGTGATTTCTTCGTGTAGAAAATAAAAATTTTGGAAATTTCCTGTAAGATAAGACTTCTGTTAAATGTAAACATATCGAAAGTATAGTTCATGGCAAATATGCCGTGGTGCTACCCTTTCGAATAAATATTAGAAACAATGGCATCGTTAAGTGTAAGTATACATAATCTTAGACTCAAAAACCCCGTGATGACCGCTTCGGGAACGTTCGGGTATGGTCTGGAGTTTGCAGACTTTGTGCCCCTTGAGGAGATAGGCGGCATCATCGTGAAAGGTACAACCCTTGAGCCTCGTGAGGGAAACGACTATCCACGCATGGCGGAGACGCCGCAGGGAATGCTCAACTGTGTGGGGTTGCAGAACAAGGGAGTGGACTATTTCTGCAAGAACATCTATCCCCAGATTAAGGATATCGGAACCAATATGATAGTCAATGTGTCGGGACATTCTCCGGAAAGCTATGCCGCCTGTGCGGAGCGCATTGGCGAACTGGAGAAGATTCCAGCCATAGAACTCAATATCTCGTGCCCCAATGTGAAAGACGGTGGCATGGCTTTTGGAGTTACCTGTGAAGGGGCTGCGAGCGTCGTGAAAGCTGTGCGCAAGGCATACGGCAAGACGCTCATCGTGAAACTCTCGCCCAATGTGACCAATATCGCTGACATTGCGCGAGCCTGTGAGGCAGAGGGTGCCGACTCCGTTTCCCTCATCAATACCCTTATGGGAATGGCGGTAGACATCGAGAAGCGCAAGCCATTACTCAGCATCCGTACGGGCGGACTAAGCGGCCCCTGTGTGAAGCCCGTGGCACTTCGTATGGTCTATGATGTGGCCCATGCCGTGAAGATTCCTGTTGTGGGATTGGGTGGTATTTCTTCGGCAAAAGACGCCATCGAGTTCCTCATGTGTGGAGCTACGGCGGTGGAGATAGGCACAGCCAACTTTATTGATCCGGCTGTGACAATGAAGGTAAAGCAAGGCATCAACGAATGGCTCGACAGTCACGGATGTAGTTCCGTGCAGGAGATAATTGGTGCGATATGACAAGAATTAGACGAGAATTAGGTATAAAAAAGGCACGTTTTCTATATAAAAATAGGTGTGTTCGGAAATAATTGTTACCTTTGCACACGCTTAGAAGCATTTAAATTAATAACGTTATAACAATTTTATGAACTTTACACTATTTATCACCGTTTTGCTGACGGCTGTGACCTTGGTG